>JADHVZ010000016.1 GCA_016783745.1 Candidatus Omnitrophota bacterium
TACAGATGAGCGTGGTAATGCTGTTTCAGAGGATTCGGTGAGCGTACACATTTGCTTAAAGGGGACAGACACTTTTTGTAGCTATATAAGTAGCCTCAAAAAGTGTCTGTCCCTGACAACGCCGCAAAAAAAGTGTCTGTCCCTATTTATATTGATTTTTTTCCTATAATTTGGGATAATCATAGCTATTATAGTGGTCTAATTAATGCTTATGAATATAACAAGAAAAAAAGGAGTAGTTGATATGGGGAAAAAAATCAAAAAGAGCGATTATGATAAGGTCGTTATCTCAGAACTGGGGATAAACCCCTTCCATATGTTAAAATCCTCTTTCGCCCTTATGGGTATCATACCGCTTCTCGTGATGTTTTACGTCTTAGTAGGAAGAAATTTCTTCTATGAACTATTTTTGGGAAGCGATGGTTTGACGATGGCCGTAGGTGTATTCATATCTCTTACCGGTTATTTATACGCATATCTTCTTATCTCGCGCTTAGTGGATAAGTTATTGGCATATTCGGCTGAGCGTAAACGCGCTGACGATGAAAAATCAGCCTTTGTAGCAAATGTGTCCCATGAATTCAAAAATCCGTTAGCGGTCATAGGTCAATCATTAGGCCTTATCCTGGGAGGGGTCTGCGGCAAGGTGAATGAAAAACAGAAAGAATTGCTCAGCACGGGAAAAAGGAACATAGACAGGCTTTTCCGTCTAGTCACGGATCTTTTGGATATCTCCAAAATAGAAGCGGGCAAGATGGTGCTGCGGGAAGAAAAGGTGGATATGACGCGATTAACGGATGAGGTGATAGCCACTTATAAAATAGAGATCGACAAAAAGGAGATCACTCTCAAGAGTGATCTACCAAAGGATATAGGCCTGATCTGGGGCGACAGGGATAAATTAAGCGAAGTCATCATAAACCTTTTGAATAATGCCATAAAGTACTCCAACGATAAAGGAAACATCACCATAGGGCTTAAGGGCACGGAGAAAGACATCCGGTTTGAGATCTCCGACAACGGACCCGGGATGCCGAAGGAGTCCATAGGCAAGATATTCAATAAATTCGAGCGCATCACAACAGAAAAGCGCGAGGGTACGGGCTTAGGCCTTCCCATAACCAAAGATATTGTGGAACTCCACAAAGGAAATATATGGGCGGAGAGCGATTTGGGAAAAGGCTCTAAATTTAGTTTTATTTTGCCCAGGGATTTCAGAAAATAACATGAAGTCATCGCATTCATTTTATATGCGGCAGGCGCTGAAAGAGGCGCACAAGGCATTTGAACGGGATGAAGTACCTGTTGGCGCGGTCATAGTGCATAAAAATACGATCATCGCAAGAGCGCACAATCAGATATTGACTCTCAGGGACCCCACCGCCCACGCCGAGATGATAGCGATCACACAGGCGGCCGATTACCTTAATAATGAAAGATTGATAAATTGCAGCCTGTATGTTACAATAGAGCCTTGCTCGATGTGCGCTGGAGCAGCGATCCTCGCGAGAATAAAAAGAATTGTTTACGGCGCCGATGATCCCAAGGCAGGGGCATGCGGCTCTACGCTTAATATAGCTAATAATAAAAAACTCAATCACAGGATAGAAGTCATCGGCGGTATCATGCGTGAGGATTCCGCGATTTTTATTAAAGAGTTTTTTAAGGGAAAAAGGGTAAATGCTAAATGCTGATCCAAGCTCAAGAGTTAGATTTATAAAAGGAAGACAAAGAGAATTTTTAGAAGCAGCGCTTTTAGGATTAAGGTTACGCAATCTCGCGAAAACAGCCGGTGTTTGTGATAGAACGCTGAGAGACTGGAAGAGAGAAAAATACAATATAGATTACGGTTCTTTGAAAAGAATTTGTTTATCAATGGACACGGAAATGCCCAGGGATATAGAGATATTGCAGTCTCATTGGAGTGTCAAGAAAGCAAGCAGATTAGGCGGAAAAAGGCGTTTCGAGCTTTATGGCGCACCAGGTACGCTGGAAAGCAGAAGAAGGGGGGGGGCTGAACTCCCAAAAGAAATTCCCCCTTACCCCTGAACTTGCTAAAGAAAGAGGACTTGCCATAAGGAAAACAATTAAATATCCCAGCAAATCTTCTGACTTAGCTGAGTTTATAGGAATAATGTTGGGCGATGGCGGGATATGCAGTGATTATCAAATCGCTATTTCATTTAATGCAAAAGAAGATTTGAAATATGCTCATTATATACAGGATTTAGTAACTAGATTGTTCGGAATATCTTCGACTATTAGGATTCGAGAAAAAAACAATGGCGGAGATATTCTTGTGTCGGGCAGGAATCTAGTCGATTTTCTCATTCAACATGGTATCAAAAAGGGAAACAAAGTAGCCAAAAAGATCGATATCCCTAAATGGATAGGGGATTCAGAAAAATATAAAATCGCATGCTTGAAAGGGCTTATGGATACAGATGGCGGGCTCTATCACCACACATTGTAAATGAGTTAGGGAGAGGTAGGCCAGTCCGGTTTAAGCCAGCGGTTTGCTAAACCGCCGTACTATCTAAAGATGGTACCGTGGGTTCAAATCCCACCCTCTCCGCCACTTTTTTGCGGCAGAGCAAAAAAGTGGCGGATGCCGGAGAAGGCGTTGCGGAGCGACAAGCGGAGCAGCCTGATCCGGCGCCGCCATTCTTCTTCAAAGGAATTGGCTAACGGGAAAGGCAGCAGATAATGTCCTACATAGTATTCGCAAGAAAATGGAGGCCGCAGACTTTTGACGATATATTAGGGCAAGACCATATTATAACCACTCTCAAGAACGCGATCTCCGGAAAAAGAGTGGCCCACGCGTATATTTTTACGGGACCGCGCGGGATCGGCAAGACTTCCGTCGCCAGGATACTCGCTAAAGGGCTCAATTGCGAACAGGGGCCCACCCCATCACCCTGCAATAAATGCGCTTCCTGTACAAGCATATCATCCGGCACGAGTATGGATGTCATTGAAATCGACGGTGCCTCCAATAACAGCGTCGATCAAGTACGCGAGTTGAGGGAAAATATAAGGTTTATGCCTTCCTACGGAAAGCATAAGGTCTATATTATAGATGAAGTCCACATGCTGAGCATGGGGGCTTTTAACGCGCTGCTTAAGACCCTGGAAGAGCCGCCCAAACACGCGAATTTTATTTTTGCCACTACCAATCCGGAAAAAGTGCCGGCTACGGTACTCTCCAGGTGCCAGCGGTTTGATTTCAGGCGGGTATCATTAAAATTGATAACCTCAAAACTGGAAAAAATATCAAGGTTCGAGAAGCTGGATATATCAAGTGACGCTACTTTTTCAATAGCCAAGGCCTCTGACGGAAGCGTGAGAGACGCGGAGAGTGTTCTGGATCAACTGACGTCGTTTTGCGAGAAGAAGATAAGCCAGGAAGACGTGATCGCCGTTCTTGGTATAATAGAAGAAGATACACTTGCTGACATAATTGAAAAACTTCACAAAAAAGATACTCAGGGACTTCTTAAGGTAATAGACGGCCTGATCGCTACGGGCAAAGACATATCGCAGTTCCTGTCCGGGCTTATGGGTTATTTAAGAAATATGATGGTTTTGAAGGTCTCGCCGCAGCTTTCTTCTGTTGTCGACCTGCCGGATGAATATATAGTAAAGATAGGTGAGCAGGCAAAGAATTTTGAGATGGACGATCTTTTGTATATGTTTTACACGATAGCCGCTACGGCTAACGCGGTAAAACGTTCTGAGTTGTCCCGTTATATCGTTGAGGTGATGCTTATCAAGCTGTCGCTTCGAGCCCAGATGATGCCGTTATCCGAGATCGTGGACAAAGTAGCGCAGCTTGAATCTGATATCGGAAAGCGCGTTCCTTCCGAAGCCGGTCAGAAGCAGCATTTTTCCGGCGTACCGGAGCGTACTGAGCCGGAACCGGAACCGAGACCTTTTCCGCGGGAAGACGAAAATCATGATACATCCGCTGCCGCTGAAACCGGACAGCTCGAAGCCCCGGAGGCCAAAACAGCTCTTACAATAGAGTCCATAAAGAAGGCATGGCCAAGAGTGCTTCAAATGATAAAAGGCAAAAAGATATCAGTAGCGTCATATCTTCTGGAAGGAGAACTGTCAGAAGCGAAGGGTTCCATCGTCACTATAGGCTTTCCCAAAAGATTCAATTTCCACAGAGAATCCCTGGAGCGCGCGAATAACAAAAAATTAGTTGAGGAGACTATCTCCGGCGTTTTAGGCCATAATGTTTTGATAGACTTTACGACTTTAAAGGACTCCAAGCCGGCATCGGAGACGACCGAAGCGGCTCCAGAGATCGATGAGGAATTAGAGCGAGAGGCTGCAAAGGATACATTCGATGAGCCGATGATCCAGTCCGCCCTGGATATCTTTGACGGCAGGATCGTAAAAGGAGAATTCCCCCCAAGATGAATAAGCTCAGCTACGCGCGTTCCATGCAGAGCCTCATCAAAGAATTTTCAAAGATGCCGGGCATAGGAACAAAAACGGCGGAGCGGCTTGCCTTTTATGTTCTTAAGCTTCCGCAGCAGGACGCGGAACACCTATCAATGTCCATCCTGAAGGTCAAATCATCCATCAGTTTTTGCAAGACCTGCAATAATTTGAGCGAGGGAGAACTTTGCCTTATATGCCGGGACGGGGGCCGGGACAGAAGCTTATTATGTGTTGTCGAGGAGCCGAATGATGTGTCGGCTATCGAAAAAGCCGGCAAGTTTAACGGAACATATCACGTGCTTTTGGGCCGTCTTTCGCCTTTAGACGGAATAGGCCCGGAAGCCCTTAAGATAAATGAGTTAATAGAGCGGACAAGGGGCGGCAGAATAAAAGAGGTGCTGATAGCTACGAATTCCGATACAGAAGGCGAGACTACGGCGCTATACATCACAAAATTGCTAAGGCCTTTCCGCCTTAAAATAACAAGGCTCGCCCACGGTATTCCCGTGGGAGGCGATCTAAAATACGCCGATCAGGCCACATTGATGAAAGCCATTGAGGGCCGTCTGGAGATTTAATTTGACTTACAAAAGTTTTTTTGTTAACATGTCCACACCCATATCTAACATTTTAACGAGGAGGTAGAAGATGATAGAGTCTATAAAAAAGGCCTTCGTGTTGAGCGTAAAAGCGCTGAAACTATTTTATGTCGTAGCGGCTTTGAACATCGTGTCAAACCTCATCAATGTCATGACAGTCCCGGCGCCTACTGATGAAATGAGCGCCGGTAAATCATTTTTTGTCATAGTACTTACCGTATTACTCGCATTAATAGCTGTCTTTGTCGCGGGCGGGTCGCTTGCCTATATCAGGGACCTGATAAAGACAGGGTCAGCGGATCTGGCGCCTTTCATCGACAACGGAAAGAAATATATCTTGCGGTTGATCGGCGTTACGCTGCTTATCATGTTGATATTTTTGGTGATAGGATTCCTCTTGATATTTATAACCGGTTTGATGCCCGCTGCGTTAAGGTTGATAATGACCCTTTTGATAATATTGGCGTTTATCGTTCTTGGCGTATTTTTTGTCATGCCCGCTTATGCCTTGGTAAACAGTGATCTTGGTGTCATCTCAGCTATAAAGAGGGGAGTGGAACTCGGCAAAAAGGAGTTTTTGAAGATCCTGGGGATCGGCGCGATACTATTTTTAGTGGCGCTCGTCGTGACTTTAGCGGCATCTATGTTAACCGGAATCCTTTCGCTTATACTCAGGCCGTTAGCCAATTATATTACCGCTATTATAATGGCAGTAGCTAGCGCGGTGATCGCGATCATCGTGAATATCGCCTATATGGATTTTTATTTAAAATCAGCTTAAGCGGACAATAGTAAATGAAAAATTTAGTTGAAGTAAGATGGCACGGAAGAGGCGGCCAGGGCGCTAAGAGCGCGGCTCAATTTCTGGCAGAAGCGGCTTTAGATTCAGGCAAGTATATTCAATCCTTTCCGGAATACGGGCCCGAAAGGGCAGGTGCCCCTATCCGCGCGTTTACAAGAATAAGCGATAAAGCCATCAATATACATTCGGGAGTGACGAATCCCGAAGTCGTTGTCGTAATAGACACTACATTGATCACTCCCCAGGTCCTGGACGGGCTCGGCGAAGACGGGATACTGATAGTGAATTCCTCCGAATCGCCATCTGAGATAAGAAAGAGCCTGGGTTATAAAGGTGGAAAGGTGGCGTCGGTAGACGCGACAAAGATCGCCCTTGAGACCGTAAAATTGCCTATGCCCAACACCCCAATGCTGGGCGCGCTTTTAAAGGTGACGCCGATCGTGCCCATGAAAGCCCTTGAAGGCAGGATAAGGAATAAATTTTTAAAGAAGATAGGTGAAGAGAAGACCAACGCGAATTTAGAGGCCATAAAACGGGCCTATAACGAGGTCAACGTAGAATGACAAAGAAGGGCTGGAAAGATATCCCTATAGGCGGCCTGATAGAAAAAGGCGGCACCGCGAAAGAATATAAGACTGGAGACTGGCGGACATTTATTCCGGTGAAAGACGAGGCAAAATGCATAGATTGCATGATCTGCTGGGTCTATTGTCCGGATTCCTGTATTAAGGTAAAGGACGGCAAGATGACAGGATTCGATCTTGATTATTGTAAGGGCTGCGGTATCTGCGCCTCGGTCTGTCCCGTTAAATGTATAAGCATGGAAAAGGAGAAGAAGTAAATTGGCGACACCTAAATTGGCCCCGTTTACCGGTGATGAAATAACGGCTTACGCGATGAAACAGATAGAGCCTGATGTGGTGGCGGCTTATCCTATAACACCGCAGACGGAGATAGTGATGAACTTCTCACAATATGTCGCTGACGGCAAGGTGTCTACCGAGATGATACCGGTGGAGTCAGAACATAGCGCTATGAGCGCGTGTGTCGGCGCGGCTTGCGCGGGAGCCAGGACCATGACGGCGACTTCCGCAAACGGCCTTGCGCTTATGTGGGAGATACTTTATATAGCGGCTTCCACAAGGCTTCCTATAGTAATGCCGGTTGTTAACAGGGCCTTATCCGCTCCGATCAATATACACTGCGACCACTCAGATAGCATGGGGACAAGGGATTCGGGCTGGCTTCAGATCTACTGCGAAAACGCCCAGGAAGTATACGAAAGTATCATTCTTGCCGTGAAGATAGCGGAACGCGCGGACATACAGCTTCCGGTCATGGTATGCCAGGACGGTTTCATAACAAGCCACGCCGTAGAGGGAGTGGAGGTCTTCGAAGACAAGGCGGTAAAAGATTTTATAGGTGAGTACAAACCGAGGTTTTCACTTTTAAATGTCGAAAAACCGGTGACAGTCGGGCCGCTTGATCTGCAGGATTACTATTTTGAGCATAAGAGGCAACAGTCAGAAGGGATAACAAATGCCCTTAAGGTGATACCTGAGGTATTCAAGGAATTTGAAAAGGCATTTGGTAAAAAGCATGATTTTGTTGACGGATATAGACTTGACGATGCCGAAGTCGCGATATGCGTATTGAGCTCGACTGCCGGTACCGCAAGAGGCGTTGTGGATAATCTAAGGGATAAGGGGCAAAAAGTGGGCCTTCTTAAGCCGCGTTTTTTCAGGCCGTTCCCGCGAGAAGCTATCGCGAAGAAGCTTTCACATCTAAAGGCGGTGGCGGTTTTAGACAGGAGTGAGGCGTTCTCAGGAGAGGGAGGCCCTTTATTCTCCGAAGTGAAAGCAGCTTTATATGATGAAAAAAGTCACCCGTCAGTAATAAACTACATTTTCGGGCTCGGCGGAAGGGATATATTCGAAAAGGATATAGAGAAAGTCTACACAGACCTTCTTGAAGTAGCCGGAACCGGCAAAATAAAAGAAAAAATACATTTTCTCGGAGTAAGAGACTAATGGCAAATCTTAAAGAGCTTTCAAAGACAGCGGAGGAGAGGCTTTCCTCCGGCCATAGATTGTGTTCCGGTTGCGGCGCCTCGATCATCGTCAGGCAAGTGCTTATGGGCACAAAAGACCCCGTAGTAGTGGGAGGGGCTACCGGATGCCTTGAGGTAGCGACCACCATCTATCCTTATACTGCATGGGAAGTGCCCTTTATTCATAATGCATTTGAGAACCTGGCGGCCACCATGAGCGGGATCGAGACCGCGTATAGGGCCCTGAAAAAGAAAGGCAAGATTGACAAGGAAATAAAATTTGTGGCCTTTGGAGGAGACGGCGGGACTTATGATATAGGCCTCCAGTCGCTATCCGGCGCGCTTGAGAGAGGGCATAAGTTTGTATACGTGTGCTATGACAACGGAGCGTATATGAACACGGGCATACAGCGCTCAGGGGCGACGCCTAAGGGCGCTTCCACCACGACTGCCCCCGCGGGCAAGGTGAGTTCAGGCAAGGTTCAAAAGAGAAAAGACCTGACCGCTATTGTAGCCGCGCATAAAATACCGTACGTGGCTACGGGATCGGTCTCGCACTGGAACGACCTCATCACAAAGGCAGAGAAGGCGTTTAATGCCGACGGACCGGCCTTCCTTAACGTGATAGCGATGTGCCACCGGGGATGGAGATTCCCGCAGGAGAAGACCGTAGAGATATCAAAACTTTCAGTAGATACATGCTTCTGGCCTCTTTATGAGATAGTAAACGGGAAGTTGAAGATAAATTATAAGCCGAAGGATAAGAAACCCGTTACTGAATGGCTTAAACTACAGGGGAGGTTCAGCCATCTAAAGAAAGAGGCATTCGCGGATGTTGTTACCCAGATCCAGCAGGAAGTGGACGAGGACTGGCAGGATCTGCTGAGGAGAGAACAGTAATGTCCCCTTTTAATCTACGCGTTTCTTTTTGAATATACGGTAGACGCAGAATAAAAGAAGAGTTAATATTGCCCCCCACGATATTATTAAAAATATAAACCCGCCTATAGTCATCTTTTTTTCTTCCTGTTTTTCCAAGCGATCTTTACGAATATTGATATAGTGACAAATAGGATTATCAGAAAAATTCTGGTGCCCAGGACATACGGCTTGTCAGCCGCCGATACACCGCGCATCAATATTACCGGTATCCCGTCCTTTAAAATCCACGAGAAGAGTATGATCAATAAAAATGACGGGGTCACATACTTCATTATGAAGCGGTAGATCCTAGGAATCCGCAGGTCAGCCCCGTGATGGATCTCGTCCCACGCCTTGTCCATTCCGAATACCCAGGTAAAAAGAATCGTCTCTATAGTCGCGAAAAGCACCAGGCAGAAAGTGCCGCCCCAGAAATCAAGTTCGTTTACAACGCCCTTACCCAGTAGAAGTATTGCCGGCTGGCAGCATATAAAAGCCACAACACCGAATATCTTCACCGCCTTTTCCCGGCCTATGTTGAATTCGTCTTCAAGGAAGGCTATCGCCGGCTGGGCGAGAGAAACAGAAGAAGTTATTCCCGCCACGAAAAGTAAAAGAAACCAGACCGCGCCGAAGAATGTTCCGAACATGATTTTCTGAAATATTATAGGCATTGTGACGAAGCTTAGATTAAAAGCGCCGCTGCCGGCCACTTCCTTTATTCCTACCGGACCAAAAAATACAAAGGCAGCGGGTATGATTATGCTGCCGCCTAATATTACCTCTATGAATTCATTGGCGCTTACGGCTGATAGGCCCGATAGAACTACATCGTCACCTTTTTTGAGATAACTCGCGTATGTCAATATCACTCCTATTCCGACGCTGAGCGTAAAGAACATCTGTCCGGCGGCAGCGAGCCACACCTTGGGCTGGGCAAGTACGGAAAAGTCGGGATTCCAGAGAAAACCCATGCCGTTTGATATACTCCAGCCCGGCCTTAGAGCATTAGGGGTTCCAAGCGTCAGAACACGCACCATTATTATCAATCCCAGTATAAAAAGTAACGGCATGGCTACTTTGCAGAGCTTCTCTATGCCGCCGCGAATGCCGTAATATATTACGATGATATTGGCGGAAAAAGTTATCAGGAAAAAGAAATAGGCGGGAGCGATGCTTGAGAAAAAGCCGTTTTTCTCAAGGCCTTGATAGGCACCCAGGAAATTTTGCATGGTAGCCTGGTCTTCTATACCCTTATAACTTCCCAGCACGGAAAAAACGCTGTAGCCGAGTGTCCATGATTCTATATAGGTGTAGTAGGTGAATATGACGAGCGGGCCGAATATGCCGATCACACCGAAATATTTTATAAACCTGTTTTTTTCCAGCATAGTGTGGAAGATGCCGGGCGCCGTGCCGTGTTCAAAACCTCCGCCGTATCTACCTAATGCCCACTCGATCCACATGAGCGGAATACCCAGTAAGAGTAGAGATACAAAATAAGGGATCATGAACGCCCCGCCGCCGTTACTCGCTGCCTGAACAGGGAACCTTAAGAAATTTCCCAGCCCGACGGCGCTGCCGGCGACAGCCATGATTATCCCCAACCGTGATCCCCAGGATTGCCTTACTTTGGCCATACGATTTCCTTTTTTAGAAGGTCACCAGGTCACCAGGTCACAAGACACAAGTAGAACGGTTAAAAGACTTGTTTTTTAGGCTCAATATTACTATAATATAAATATACATGCGAAAAAGTCAGATTTCAAGTTTAAACGAAGATCTTTAAGGAGAGTAAATATGGCAATCAAAAGAATGATTTCTTTATCGGTATTAAGCCTGGCCTGTATTATTTATCCCCTTTCCTGTCTCGCGCAGGAAGTGCCTGTCGATACAGTGGACGCGAGCCCTGAAGACGTGACAAAGTTAATAGAAGAGGCGAAGGGTTATGTAGAAGAGGGAGATAAGGAGGGGGCGATAATGACTCTTGACCTTGCCTACAACCTGGCTAGTTCCCTGGACGATTATGATATGCTTATGGAGATAGGCGACCTTTATATCCGCGTAGACACATCGTTCAAGGATAAGGCGATGGAGGCATGGACCGAAGCAGGCCGCTGTAAGACCAAAGAATGACTAGTTAAAAATTCCTCTGAATATATCGATGACTTCCGGAGGTATATCTCCGGGGAGAGTTTCCTGAGTCCTCGTACCTTTGTCAATAGCCTCTATAAAGTCTATCACAGTATCGATTGCCATCATACCGACAGCCCTTTTCGCGATAGGCCCCAATGCCCAGGTGGTCTTTCCTCCGAGTGAACCTTTTTGCTTAAAGTCTAATACGACATTTCCCTTTTGATTGGTAAGGTAAAGGGTGATCTTTTTTACGCTTGTCTCAAGGAATGGTATATTGCTTTTTTCAGGATTCACCGCCAGCGCCAGATCCATCAACTCCATCGTGTAATCCCCGTTGATCGATCCGTTCACGCATTTTACATCCGAAGCCATATTAAAACTGCCCCGGGTGACTATAAAAGGAGTATATCTGTCAAGGTATGGTTTTAACGCCGCCAGCGATATATTATAAGCATTGAACTGACATGCGTATGAGGATTGTTCACCCGCCGGATAGACCTCCAGGTCACCTTTTATCTTACTGTACGGGCTTTCAGCTACGTTACACGATCCGTTAAAACTGATCTTGTTGTAATCGCCGATGCTTGGATCGTATTGCAGTGTTACAACGCCGTTTATAGGCGCCAGGTCTACCCTATGTGTCTCTCCCTTTTTGACATAGCTATCGAGCAAATGAACCGTACCGTCATTTATATTTATAACTCTTGGTAAGATGACCTGAGGCTTGGGATCACCGCCGGCGGCAAAGGCTTCTTTTATAAAACCGGAACCGGATTTTTCATCAAGGGCGGCCTGAAGGTTCTTTTTTTGAAATTCCTGGAAATTCCATTGCCCGTTCCTTGCGCGCTCGACGTAAAAGGCGGGATTCGCTATATCTATCTCGTTTATATTTAGATTCAACTTAGGCTTAGTGCTAAAGCTTATATCCATGTCAATGGAGTCAGCTTCCATTATGTACTCACTTAAAAAACCCTTCGGGCTTTTCACTTTGATCTCTTCCAGATTAAGCTTACCGCTGGTCTCGTCGTATGTTACGCTTGCCAGCGCTACATTGGGAAGGGGGAAGGATTTTAATATTGTGTCGAGAGCGTATTTTTTTATATTAGAACGGAACAGATAAACGGAAGCTACTAAAAAAGCGAACACGACGACAAATACCACCAGGATCTTTTTTAACATGATAATACCTCCTTAAGGACTCAGGCGCCAAAAACCCGGCATAGGCCTCCAGCGGTTTATTGGCATTATTATACCCCTAAATCACTTTTTTAGAAAGATATAAAATTTGAATTTTTTTGTTTGAATTACGGGAAATAAGTATATAATATACGTTAGGAATTCAAACATAAAGGAAAGGAGGTGAATCATGATGAAGAAATGGAGTTTTGTTGCAGTCTTAGTGGCAGCAGTATTTGTATGCTCAACGGCGGCGGCTGCTACCTCTGATGAACTCTTGGCGGGTATGGGAAAGAAATTTGTACGCGGCGTTGTAAATCTTTTAACAGGTTGGGTAGAATTGCCCATGCAGATAGTTAAGGGTTTTCAGGGTAAAATCCCTTCATGCGGTGACAATCAGGTGATGGGAACCGTATGCGGAGTGTTTAAAGGCGTAGGCCATGCTATCGGAAGGACGGCATGGGGAGGCCTGGAGTTAGTAGGATTCTGGGCTGCTAATCCCGAGGACAATGAAGGCATCGGCATACCTCTTGATGCGCAATACGCATGGGAGGATGGCGAGCCGTATGATTGTCTTGACCCGAGTTTCTCGGAAGCCACTCTGAAGCCGATGGGTAAGAAATTAGTCAGAGGTCTCGGAAACGGTCTACTGGGCGTTGTCGAAGTACCCGGCCAGATCGCAAAAGGTATCAGTGGGGGTGCCCCGGATCTTGGTATTATAAAAGGGTTATGGTACTGGTGTAGCCGCGAAGTTTATGGTATCGGCGAATTAGTATCTGCGATCTTCCCGAATCCGGTAGATAACCCGGGTTTGGCATTTGATGAAGAATATCCCTGGGACGCTCTTACAGGAGTACTCGAGGAATAATCTAGCATAATCAATAGAGGCAGGCGCCGTTAAATAAGATGGTGCCTGCCTCTACTCATTTAGGAGACTCCGATGAAAGCTTTTTTAATAGGGCTAGTATTTCTGGTATTTGTTTTCGTGATGATGGGGCTGGGTATATTTTTGTGGCCTCTTTTAATCGTCCTGGGCCTGGCCCTGCGCGGTATCATTTTTGTGGCATTTACGATATTCGCGATATGGCTATTAGGCAAATCAATAATCGCGCTATGGGGATCATTGCGCTCTAAGGGGGAGGCGAAATGACAAAAAAATATGTATTCGTATTTTTTATATTTATGATCGTCTCTTTATTAACGCCTCCCGCGTTTCCCCAGACAGGCGGACTGCCTAATAATATCGCTATCGAAGTGGAATTCAAGGAAACCGGCAGCAGGGCCGTGAAGGCAGGGCCGCTCGGGCCGTTTGAAAACAGAAGAAGTTCAGAGTATATCAAGCAGTTCATAGTCGTATCCGACGGCATGACGGGTTCGATAAGGGTGGGGGAGGACGTGCCGTTCATCGAATATTACTCAAGATATTTATTGCATCACGGCTATATAGAATCATATGAGACTGTTTTTAAGGAGATAGGGACGAAGCTTATGGTGACTCCGAAAATAAGGGGTAATAGCATAGAGGTCTCGCTTACACCGCAAATAAGTTATTTATCCGGAGGCCGGAGAAACGCCATCAGCGTAACGGAACTGACGACAAGCGTCATAATCCCGAATGGCCAATCCATGAGTATAGGCGGATTGATAAAAGACGAGGATTTTAAAAGTTATTTTTTTAAGACAAAGACCGCTTCAAGCCTTGACATAATCCTTACCCCCCGCATCCGATGAGATATGAGGTAGACCCGCATAACAGGCTCATCGTCCGCAAGGAAGAAAAAAAATCGAAGGTCTCAAGATTCCGGCACGTTATCGAAGGTAGATTCAGGATAGGCAAAGACAATACGCTTTTGTATCACATAAAGGCCCCGTCACCGGATCCAGCCGGAGTGCCCCATCAACTGAAATTAAAAGGAAGTTGGTCTCTTGCGGATGATCACAATTTAAAACTTACCTTGAATAAATGGGGCCGGCAGACATTCGGCGATGAAATAACCCTCACCGGCAATATCATAAAAGCGGATTCGCATTCACTGCTTTTTTCCGTGACGCAAAGGACAAAGGAGAATGCCTCCTCGACACATATCCTTAGATTCGAGGGAAACTGGCAAGCTGACAAAAATAACCGCCTGACATTCAGAATAAAAAAAGAGAAAAAAAGATATGACGTTCTTGTGTTTAACGGCATATGGGAGATAAACCGCAAGAATCAGATCGTCTATAGTTATACGCGCGGGAAAAAGAGACACTCCCTTCTTATCAAAGGCCGCTGGGACTATTCCAGAAAAGGTATTCTGACATATGATCTGGACCTTAAGGGAAGTTCCCATTTTGATTTTAAAGTAGGCGGCGGGATCGCGAAGAAGGGCCTTATTATATTCGAGACTGGAGTCGGGATATCCCGAAGAGCCATGCCGGTCAAAAAGCAGATTATTCTTTACGGTTGTTGGAGAATAAGAAAGAAGATAGGCCTTATATTTGAGATGAGGCATGACGGTTCGCGCCCGGAGATATTGAAATTCGAAGCCGAAGCGAGATTAGCCGGCAGGTCAAAAATAATATTTACGCTAAAGGATGAAGCCGGAAAAGGCCTTGGCCTGTCACTGACCATATCAAGGACCATGTTGAAAGGCTGCGGTGAATCATTTATCCGCATCCTCCGCTCCGCGAAAGAACAAGCAGTGTATATCGGCGCCGGATTTACCTGGTAACTCCCCATCACTTAACAAAATACATTGCGGAAGTTCGGTCATTGCCTCAAAACACGCTCCGGATTTGAGCAAAACTAAGGTCGTTCGACCGGGGAACCCTCCGGAATTCCCAGCGTTGTTATTGCGGGGTCAGTTCCGGTCTCCCTCGGTCTCACTCCCAAGTTTTGCATCCAAATCCTCCGCTATGGTTTTGAGTCAAGTGACTGAACTTCCACTTATGCATTTATCTCACTCGTGGTTAATTGTTTAAGTAGAACGCCTACAAGCTGATCGTTGTTGATATTTTGCGAGCGACTACAAAATTTTCCGCCAGAGGCGGATCAGCCTTCGGCTGAAGCCTCGAGGCCGAACTCAGTTGAGTTCGGCACTTCCTCGGACATTACGTCCTCGGTCGCAAGCAAAAAATCGGTTTCTAAAAGGGCGGTCACATTGTCCGGCCGCACCCGCAACGCTCCGGTGCTTTCGATTCGTGAAACGAAGCGAAAGTACGAGCCGACACGGCAGTGTCAGGCGAGTTGACCGACCCCGATTTTTTGCGCCGTGAGAGGCGTCAAAAATTTTGTCGGAGCGAGCGGATATCAACAATGATCAGCTTAATATAATCTTTTTTGCGAAATAACAAACGATTCGAGAGCACATGCAATATTTTTCTGGAGCGACCGAGCGCGCAATGCGCGAGGAAGTGTCGAATCTCAACAAGATTCGACCGAGAGAAGATCAACATTGCTTACAGGTAAGGTTATGGTTGCAAATATGCGGATTTATGGGTATAATTGATGTCTGAAGGAGATAAAATATGACAAAATATATGCTCAAGATCACATGCCTGGCGCTGTCGGTTCTATTTATTACGATAAACGCGCACGCGGACCTGAAGACATTGATGGAGCTGGGCAAGAGCCAGGGCGAAATCGCCAAGGCCTTAAAAAATGAGACTAAGATATATGATAAAGTCAAGAAAGCTATTGAATCGGGTAAGCTTAAGGAGGGCGAAGAGGCTGAGGCGATCAGAAAAAATTACGGTGAACCCGTTATAGACGTATTTGACAAAAAAAGAGACGCCATAAAATGGCTTTACATGCCTGCTACATCCTCTCATTTTGAGGGGGAGAAACTATATCTCTTTATTGATAAAGATGATAAGCTTGTGGGGTGGCAGTTGATCGAATAATGTAATCTGACTTTTTGAAACATTAACCCGTGCAACTCTTTATCGTGTAATGTGTTACGCTAATTTATTATAATATTTTTAACGTCTCTTTTTTTTGCTCTTAAATTATGGTATACTTGTTTAGGGGAATAAGAGGAGGTATTTTTTTCTCCACATAGTTAAGAGTATTCAATAACTACCCTCCGGAATAGAGGATGAGAATATGTGGTTGAGGAGGAAAGAGAAGAAAATAGGGCAGATCCTGGTCGATGCCGATATAATCACGGATGAAGAGCTTGATAAAGCTCTCAAACTGCAAAAAGAAAACGGCCTTCTTCTTGGTAAAATACTAATAGACCTGGGGTACATCGACGAAGGCGAACTTACAAAATTTGTCGCGGAGCAATATAGGATCCCCTGCGTTAGTCTCGATAGATACGAGTTCAGGAATGACCTTCTGGAAGTCCTTCCCGAAGATGTTTCCAAGGCCTACGGTGTGATCCCGCTTGATGTGATCGGTGATATTCTGACCGTCGGAATTTCTGATGTGCCGGACGATAGGACTTTCAGGCGGGTGGAGGAGATCACAGGATATAAAGTCCAGGTCATGCTTGTAACGTCAACCGATTTCGATGATTTTATGAAAAAACTTGAGAGTGTTTCTACGGACAAAAAACGTTTTGCCGAGAGAATTAAGGACGGGAAGTATGTAAGGTCACCTTTTCCCTGTGGTATCGAAAGAAGAAGGTTTGAACGGTTCGAAGAGGCGCTTACGATTAAGTATGAATTTGGCGAGGATTATCACATAGAGTCGACCATTAACATAAGCCAGGGCGGGGTGCTGATCAGATCCAAGTGCCCGATCCCTGTCAATTCGCATATAATACTGCGACTTGAGATACCGACGTCACAAAAAGAACTTATAGTAGTGTCAAAGGTCGCATGGTCAAAGCACGTAGAGAAAGACAATGCATATCTTTTAGGCCTTAGCTTTATGAGTATGGATTCTTCCGATAGTGCGAGGCTTTCGAAATTTATTGATTCTCTTTCCAGCGGGAAGGGGCAACATAGTCCCCCAGTTTAGCCTTAGCTTCTTCTAATTGCTTTTTTTGGTTTTCTAAAGCTGCAAACAGGAGATGTGGCGCGTCTGCCACGTCTTTTTTATATATATTGACTATTCTTTCTATCTTTTCCAGGTTTTCCGGTATCCTGGCGGTAAACTGCTCGATATAATCACTTTCAGTATAATCCTTGCCGAGCACTGCCTTGAAGAGTTTCTTCAGGTCTTCATATTCGGGGATGTATCCCAACGGTGTCTTAATGGCATTCACATCACCGTTAACGCGCAACTCCATCCATTTTATCCAGATGCGCTTATCATGCATGCCCGTAAGATATTTACCTTCTTTATTTTTCAGGAAATAATTTACGTAGAATATGGAAGGCGGATTATTCATGCCTTTGATAAAGTTAAGGCTGTCCATTATGTAACGGCCCAGAGTTATAGAAAGAAAATCAAGGTTAGACATGAGATTAAATTTTCTGATACCTTCCTTCCCGAGCGTTGCGGATGTAGTCTCTGATTCCAATGTAGCGCCCATCGTCAATATGCCATGGTTCCAGTCAAAGGCCTGTCTTACGGGTACAGAAGTGTCGGAATCCCTGCCGCCGTATAATACCCCTTTTATTTCCACGCCTTCCGGATTATTCAGATTTTTATCACAGTTTTGAAGCTCTTTGATCCGGATCGTATACCTGGCGTTGCTGTGAGAGTGCAATATCTCTTTGCCGGAGGCGTCTTTTTTGCCTTTTGTCCATTTGCCTGAGTAGTTCACGCCTTTATCGGGAATATCCCTTCCGTCGCCCTGCCAGTAAGGCTTATCGTCTTTTATCAGGATATTTGAGAATATGACTTCCCTCGGTGTTGTCAATGCCCCCCATATCAAGGGATCGTTTTCAGAGTTGACATCTTTGATGATCCCGAATATACCCTGCTCTACATTGACGGCACGCGCCTTGCCGCCTATATTCCTCAAATACGCGATGTCATCACCGACAATGCCTTCACCCTGCAGCATTGCGGTTGATGTCTTTCCGCACGCGCTGGGGAAGGCTCCTGTAAAATACGTTATCCGGCCTTCGGGCCCGTGTACTCCCATGATAAGCATATGCTCTGTGAGCCACCCTTCCCTGGATGCCTTTTGTATTGCCAGGCGCATAGCCAATTTCTTGAGGCCTATCACATTTCCGCCGTATTGAGTATTAGTGCTATAGACGGTATTATTCTTAAAATCGATATATATCCGGCGTTTGTCTATATTTTTACTTACATTGTTTTCAATTACGCCTGCGGAATGGACGAATTTAAAGAATTCGCCGGATTTCCCGGTATTCTTAAACTGCTTGTACCCGCTTCGATAAAGAATAGCCACGGAATGGGCTACATAGGCCGAATCAGTGATCTGAACCGCGGATATGGAGAATTTGGAATCAACCGGCCCCAGGCAGAAAAAGCAGACATAGGCTGTCTTGCCATTCATGATATTCTTAAGCAGGCCGCGCACTTCATCGAGTCCGTGGTCTCTGTCCACAGAATTGATGTGTGAACCCAGGTCGAGGCCCGGGGGAAGAAGAAATTTTGTATTTTGCTTATCTCTGGCCTGGTCATGATAACCGTCAAAATGGGCTGTGTGGCCTTTGATGGCGAGACGTTTTTCCTCACTGCCTTCTACCGCCTTATTCCTTATATATTCAGCATCTTTGGCGGAGTCTGTATGCACGAATACCGAGGCTGGATCGCATAGCTCGATATACTGCACCAGAAAATCATATAGCGCCTGATTATCCAGCGCAGCCAGGGCATCGTAACTTTTTTTATCACATTTTGCTTTGATTGAATCCAATGTTTTAGTCATTTTGAGGCCTCACTGTTTTTGTCGAAGCAGGTTATCATATATCCGCGTTAATGTCAACCCCAAAAAAAACTTGCATACACTCTTCTTTATGGGTATAATTAGGGGAATATAGGAGAGTGTTAATGAGGAATTATATGGTGGAAATATGTTTGACGACACGGCACTCCCGTGATCGGAAGTAAAGTGGGCGGGATAAAGAAGCAGGTAGTTCACAGGCAAAACGGATTTTTGGTAGAGCCTTTCGATCTTCAAGGGTGTTACCAAATGATCGAAAAGGGATAGAAAATATGAAAAAGAGGGTCATTATAACCGTTTCTATAGTTATATCTCTTTTTACCTGCCAGATGCCTGTGTTTGCCTACTGGATCTGGACACCAAAGACAGGAAAATTCGTAAATCCCAAATACGCAGTTAAAGATACGCCTGACGCGCAGCTGGACTGGGCAATAGGATTTCATGATGCCGGCGACAACAAAAGGGCTATCTCGGAATTCCAGAAGCTTATAGAACATTACCCGAATTCCGTGCACGCGCCCCTGGCTCAATATTATATAGGCCGTTCATACGAGGAGATCGAGGACTATTACGAGGCATTCAGGGCATATCAGAAGACGATAGAAAAGTACCCCTATAGTGAAAGGGTGGATGAAATAATAGAGCGGCAATATAAGATAGGCAGCATGTTTTTCGAAGGCCAAAAGGCCAAGATAATGGGGATGAAGATATTGCCGGCAATGGATAAAGCGGTTGAGATCCTTTCAAAAGTCGTCGAAAACGCTCCCTACGGCAAATACGCGGATATGGCCCAGTACAAACTGGGTGAAGCGTATAAGAAGCAGGAATTTTACGAGGAAAGCGTACTGGCGTTTCAGAAGCTGATAGACGATTATCCGAATAGCCCTCTTATGGAGGACGCTAAATATCAGATAGCGCTCTGTACTTATTATGTTTCCCTGGATCCTTATTATGACCAGGAGTTTACCGACCGGGCCATAGAGGAATATAAGAATATTATGAAAAAGAGCGAAGATGATGAACTGACAAAAGAGGCGAGAGAGACATTGATAAGGCTCCGGGAGAAAAAGGCTAAGAGCGCGTTTGAGACGGCGAAATTCTATGAAAAGACCAGGCATTATAAGAGCGCTATTATTTACTATAAAGAGGTTGTTGAGAAATACGCGGATACCTCGATCGCCGGAGACGCGCAACAGAAAATAGCCGAGCTTGAGGTAAGGCTGGGCAGCGGAGGATAAAATAATGATCGTATCAAGGAAGCAATCGCCCCATTTATTTATTTTGCCTGTTTTAATCATACTGGCCGGTTGCGGTTATACGGCGGGCAGCCTGCTTCCGCCGGACATAAAGACTATATATGTTGACAATTTTAATAACAGTATAGAAATAGATCAGGAAGTCACCGACGAGGCCAGATATACTCTCTACAGGCCGGGGCTGGAGAATGACGTGACCAATATTGTAGTCGACCGTTTTATATTTGACGGAAATCTTAAGGTGGCTAATAAAGATAACGCTGACCTGATATTAAGCGGTGAGCTGATCGAATACAGGCAGGAGGCCTTGAGGTACGACAGCGATGACAACGTGGAAGAATACCGTGTCAAAGTCGTAGTGAATGTACAGGTCAAGGATGTGGCAAAAGATAAACTGATGTGGGAAGAGGCCGGTTTTACAGGAGAGTCGACATATATGACGGTAGGCCGGTTTGTCGTATCAGAAGATACCGCGCGTGAAAACGCGCTGGAGGATCTAGCCAGGCGTATCGTCGAAAGAACAATCGAGGGCTGGTAGGTTGATGGTTTTATGCCGAGAATTTTTCCAATATATCTTTTTACCGGTGACGACGAATACCTGAAAAGGGAAGCGGCCGGAAAATTAAAAAAGGCCTTGCTGGGTGCGAGTAAAAGCGAGGCCTTTAACTTTCACGTTTATGACGCGAAAAAGTGCGATATAAGAGATGTCATGGATGTGTTAAAGAGCGTGCCGTTCATATCGGAAAAAAGACTTGTTTTGCTGAAGAATATAGATGCGGCGGATCATAATGCGGAAAAAGCGATAAAAGGTTATGTGAAGAATCCCTCGAAGAGCGCCTGCCTTGTCATGGAATCGTCTAAAACAGATCCTAACGGGGCCTTTTATCGGGAGCTTCGCAACTATGTAAGAGAAGTGACGTTTATAGTGCCTAAGGGGGAGCGCATAATAGGATGGATACAGAAAGAGGTAAGATCAAAAGACAAGATGATGCGCCATGACGCGGCGCGGCTTTTAAGGGAGCTTAAAAAAGACGATATAAACGGCCTGAGAAACGAGATAGATAAGCTCGTAACGTATGCCGGAAGGCGTAATATAGTTTCAAGGGAAGATGTTGTAGCTCTGGTCGGAAGCTCCCCGACGCGCGGAGTTTTTGATTTTGTCCATTCGCTGAGCAAAAAAGACGCCAAGGCCGCGCTGGCCATAGCGAGAGAGCTTTTAAGCACGAAGAAAAAAGTGCCCGAGATCCTGGGTATGATAGGCTGGCAGTTTAGAAGGATCAAAAGGGCGCAAGGACTTCTCAAGAAAGGGGATTCCGGAAAGAACGCGAGCGCGAAATGTAAAATACCGCCGTTTTTTATCGAGCGGTTTATGAAAGAGATAAAGTCTTTTTCGGAAAAGGAGATCGACAGAAATATCGATCACCTGCTGGAGGCCGATAATAGCATAAAAAGGGGTTACGCGAAGCCTCAAGAGGCTCTGGAATTGCTTATAGTGAAGGTCTGCGGCGGGGATTTCAAATAGATTTTAATGTTAAATACATGGGTTGCAAGGTCACCAGGACACCAGTCACCAGAAAAGAAAAATCCTTGTGACGTGTGACCTTGTGACGTTGTGACGTTAATTTGTGCTTGAGATTTGTTATTTCTATTTAATGCGGTTGATCCGTTTGGCCAGGCGGGAGATCTTTCGTGAGGCTGTTTTTTTGCGAACGACGCCTTTCGAAGCCGCGCTCATATATCGAGAGGTCATGACTTTAAGATATTGCTTGGCCTCGTCTTTTTTATTTTCCGCGATAAGGCCTTCTATTTTTTTTATTCTGGTCTTGATCTCGGACGTTATAGCTTCGTTGCGCTTGCGCTTTTTTACGTCGGACCTTAATGCTTTATAAGCCGCTCTTAGAGTTGGCAATTTTAGCTCCTTTATATGTGACGTTTTAGAGCCTAAAGAATACCAAAATTCACCGCACTTGTCAATACTTTTTTGAGGGAAGGCTATGTCGAGAGAGAAGAGTATAGCGAGATCGGCCGCAATAGTAAGTTCGGGTATAATGACCAGCCGCATACTGGGTTTAATACGGGACATTCTAATAGCGTATTTCTTCGGGACTAAGCTTGTGGCTCAGGCATTTGTAATGGCCTTTACCGTACCCAATGCCCTGAGGCAGCTGGTAGGGGAAGGGGCTGTAAACACGGTTATTGTGCCCGTTCTTACGGAGTATAAGGCCAAAAACGGCAAGGCCGAGTTTTTCCGCTTTGTAAATATCCTTTTTAACCAGTTTTTTATAGTTCTTTTATTTATTACCGCGCTCGGGATCGTCATGACCCCGGTTTTAATAAGAATAATCGCTCCGGGGTTTATGATGGATCCCGCCAAGTTTAAGCTTACAATAGATCTTACCAGGATCCTTTTCCCGTATATTTTACTTGTCGGCCTGACGGCTTATTGCATGGGCGTCTTAAATACACTGAAGCATTTCGCGGCGCCAGCGTTTGCGAGTACGGTATGGAATGCCGTTATCATAGCTATAATGCTCATATATTTCCGGTCTTTCGAGATCGCGCATCTGGTCATAGCGATCCTTTTTGGCGGTATTGCGCAGCTTGCGTGTCAGATATTTCCTTTGGTAAGGAAGGGGCCGTTCTTTAATGTAAGAGACGGCCTGGCGCATGAAGGCGCGAAGAAAGTAGGCCGGCTGCTTATGCCGAGAGTCGTAGGGGCGGGGATATATCAGATCAATATCGTCGTAGACCGCATGCTTGCCTCGTTGCATCTTATTGTGGGTCAAGGCGCTGTGGCGGCGCTATATTACGGTAACCGTTTATTTCACCTCCCGTTAGCGTTATTCAGTGTAGCGCTGGCTACCGCGGCATTACCGGCCATGTCTTCACTGGCCGTCGAGAAGGATGCCGCAAATTTTAAAAAAACACTCTCGTTTTCCCTGAGAAACATGCTTTTTTTGAGCTTGCCGGCCTCGGTCGGCTTGATGGTCCTTTCAAGGCCGATCATAAAAGTAATATTTGAACACGGTGAATTTACTTCATATTCTACTGAGATGACAACGTCCGTGTTGTTTTTTTACGCTATAGGGCTGGTGGCATATGGGGGAGTCAGGATACTTGTCGCCGCGTTTCATGCCATGCAGGATACGCTAACCCCCGTAAAAACAGCTTTTTTTACTCTGATAGCGAACATATCGCTGAATATAATACTCATGGTCCCGCTTAAGGCCGGCGGGCTTGCCCTGGCCACCTCTATCGCCGGATTTATAAATCTCATATTGCTTTATAAGATATTGCAAAGACGTATAGGGCTGTTCGAGGCAAAAAATATGTTAAACCCTTTTATCAAAATCTTAAGCGCCTCAGCCGTAATGGGGCTCGTCTCTTATTTGCTTACGCTTGTTTTACCGTGGGATGGCGGAATGAAAAACGCGGTAAGCCTCGTAGCGGTGATCCTGGCGGGCATGATCGTATATCTCGTGACCTGCCTGCTGTTAAAGGTCAGTGAGATCAAGGTGATATTGTCATGGATAAGGAAAAGATAAAATATATTCCGGAGATGCCGGGCGTCTATCTTATGAAGGATCGAAAAGGCACCATCCTTTACGTAGGAAAGGCGGCGTCGCTGAAAAAGAGAGTATCTTCGTACTTTCAGCCGAGCTCGGGACATTCGGAGAGGATCAGGCTTATGGTGGAAAGAATAGCGGATGTAGGGTTTATGGTCACCGGATCCGAGGCCGAAGCCTTGATAACAGAATCAGCTTTTATAAAAAGATATAAGCCGCGTTATAACGTAGCGCTTAAGGACGATAAATCTTATCCTCATGTTAAGCTGACTGTTAATGAGGATTATCCTCGAATAATGCTGACACGAAAGCTGCAAAAGGACGGCGCGCTATATTACGGGCCTTATACGGACGTAAAACTTCTAAGGAAGGCCCTGAGAATAATGCAAAAAATATTTCCTTTGAGGAGTTGCAGGCGTTTGCCCAAAAAAGTCTGCCTGGACTATCACATAGGCCAATGTTACGGGCCCTGCGCGGAAGCCATTGATAAAAAAGCGTACGGAAATGTCGTCAAGGAATTAAGGCTGTTTCTGGAGGGGAAAAGGAAGAGACTTATAGAGGAACTTTCGAAAAAAATGAGAAAGGCGGCGGAGAAGAAGGACTATGAAAATGCCGCTTTATTAAGGGACAGGATCACGGCTCTAAGCGTTGTTCCGGCAACAAGGCCCGGCACAGGCAGGCAGAGGGCCTTTATATCTACAAGAAAGCAGGCCGGGCCGTATGATGAAATAGTCGCGCTGAAATTTCTTTTAAGTTTAAAAAGGGTGCCGAGAAGGATAGAGGTCTTTGATGTATCGAATACCGGCCCATCGGAGGCCGTGGGTTCAATGGTGACTTTTCTTGACGGCAGGCCGAGTAAGGATGATTACAGGCGATTCAAGATCCGCCGCGTAAAAGGGATCGATGACTATAAGATGATGAAAGAGATAGTGGGGCGGAGATATGAGGCGGTAAAAAAGCGAAGATCGCGCTGCCCGGACCTGATCATTATCGACGGAGGAAAGGGGCACCTCAATGCCGTCCTGGCGACTCTTAAAGATCTGGGCTTTGAGAGATTGACCGTCATAGGGATAGCCAAAAGATTCGAGCATATATATAAAAAGGACAGAAAGGAGCCTATTATATTTTCACGGCATTCATCGGTATTGCATCTGGTCCAGCGGCTCAGGGATGAAGCGCACAGGTTTGCCATAACATATCATCGTCATTTGCGCGGCAAGAAACTAAAGATGTCAGCGCTGGACGGTATCGAAGGAATCGGACCAAAACGCAAAAGACTTCTCCTGGGCATCTTCGGCTCGGTCGAGAATATCAAAAAAGCCTCGCTTGAAGACCTCATATCGATTAAGGGCATTGACAAGACCACCGCCACCCGTATCAAGGACGTCTTATAGTAATAAAGCCTCCCGTAAAATTACAAATCTCAAGCACCAAATCACAAACAAATTCAAAATCTCAAATTCAAAATTCAAAACAGCTTTTTTGGAATTTGGTGCTTGTGATTTGTTTGGAATTTGAGATTTGTGATTTACTAGCGGTAAGCTTGTTCGGCAAATTCATGGTCTCAATTATCGTTAATCGTTTATAGTTGATCGTATTTCGCTCGATTACCTTGGTTCGGTTCTCGGTTCTCGGTTAGCGGTTCTCGGATTCTTTTCCCGAAAACCGAAAACCGAAAACCGAAAACCGAATTACGGGCGTCTCTCGAGAAATAACAAACGATTCGAGAGCACATGTAATATATGCGAGTTTTCTGTGGATAGGCAGGCAAAGTTCTTAATAACCTTGAAAACGCGCTATATTTTGGTATAATAAGACAACAAATTAAAGGGTAATAGTATGATAAATGAGATGAAAGATAGGATAGAGGTCTTAGAGGGGAAGTTGGCTCAGCTTAAGATGTATCTGCGTATCGATGAGAAAGTCATCACTATAAAGAATGTCGAAACGGAAATATCCAAGCCCGACTTCTGGACAGATTCCAAAAGAGCCGAAACCCTTATAGGTGAGCTGAAGTCTGCCAAAGCGGTGAATGACCCGTATTCCAAGCTTTCAAAGCAATTGAGCGAGTTCAAAGAACTTCTCAGTATAGCTGAGGGGGAGGATCAGGACACCCTTTCCGAATTGAGCAGGGATGTCGACGAACTGGAAAAGGGCGTGAACTCCCTTGAATTCAGAAGCTTATTAAGCGGTGAGGATGACCCGTCAAGCGCCATTTTGAGCATAAACGCGGGCGCAGGCGGCACCGAATCATGCGATTGGGCTAGCATGCTTTTAAGGATGTACAATAAATGGTCTGAGAAGAAAGGTTATAAGATATCCCTTATAGATATATTGCCCGGCGAAGAAGCGGGTGTAAAGAACATGACAGCCATTATCAGGGGGGAGTACGCTTACGGATATTTGAAGACGGAAAACGGGGTGCATAGACTGGTGAGGATATCTCCCTTTGACGCGAATAAGCGCAGGCATACCTCATTTGCGTCTGTTAACGTGATCCCCGAGATAAGCGATAAGATAGAAATAGTGATAAACGATTCGGAGTTAAGAGTGGATACATACAGGTCAAGCGGTGCCGGCGGCCAGCATGTGAACGTGACCGATTCCGCCGTGAGGATCACTCATCTACCCACAAATATCGTCGTCCAGTGCCAGAATGAGCGATCACAGCACAAAAATAAAGCAACGGCTATGAAGATCTTAAAAGCGCGCCTTTACGAACTTGAAAGAGAAAAGCAGATGAAGAAGATAGAGAAGCAATATTCGGAAAAGCGCGAGATAGCCTGGGGCAGCCAGATCAGGTCCTATGTAATGCATCCTTATTCCATGGTCAAGGACCACAGGACGAATTTCGAGACCTCGAATACACAGGCTGTAATGGACGGAGACCTGGACGGTTTTATTGAGGCGTATTTACGTAAAAAAGCCGCTGAATAGGTTTTAGGTGTTAGATTAACAGGGGAATAAAATGTTTAGTATATTCGGAACGGAAAGCCATAGAATATTAAAGCAATTGGATCCATTGCTTAATAAGGTAAATTCGCTTGAGGCTGAAATAAGCGGGCTTTCTGACGATGAGTTGCGCGCGAAGACGGATGTATTCAGGCAGCATGTGATTGACAAGCTGGCTGAGCGCGTCGAAGAAATAGATCTGGTCAAGGAGCGGTTTAAAGAGGTCGTGTCTCCTGATGAACGGGAAAAGATAAAAGAAAAATTAAAAGCCATAAGAACAAAGGCTTTTGAAGAGATCCTTCCGGAGGCGTTTGCCGTTGTCAGGGAAGTGGCAAAGAGGACCATAAACATGAGGCATTTTGATGTTCAGATATTGGGCGGTATCGTTCTTCACGAAGGAATGATAACCGAAATGACGACCGGAGAGGGAAAGACACTTGTCGCTACGCTTCCCCTGTACCTTAACGCCCTGGCAGGCAAAGGCGCTCACCTTGTCACAGTCAATGATTATCTGGCCCAGAGAGACAGGCAATGGATGGGCCCTGTCTATGAATCATTAGGCCTTACGGTAGGCGTTATACAGCACAACATGGACGACGGCGCAAGGAAGGAAGCATATAATTGCGATATCACTTACGGTACTAACAATGAATTCGGTTTCGATTACCTGCGTGATAATATGAAACATAAAAAGGACGATATGGTGCAGCGGGGTTTTTATTACGCCATCGTCGACGAGGTCGACAGCATACTGATAGATGAAGCCAGGACGCCTCTTATAATATCGGGCCCCGTCGAGGAAACATATCACAGATACGACGAAGTAAAACCTTTTATAGATAGGCTGTACGGCATGCAGAAGGCATCCGTAAAAAATTATCTGGATAAACTAAGCGGATTTTTGTTAGACAACGAAACGGATTCCGAGGCGTTCAACGAAGTCCTCTATATCGTTCATAAAGGCTTACCTAAAGATAAGAGGCTCCTTAAGATGATCGCGGAGCATCCCCGCCTTAAAAGAAAGCTCGATGAAGCTATAAGCTCTTTTGAGAGAAAAGGTTTTGAGTCCGAAAGACTAAGGTTGGAGTCAGAGCTCTACTACGTTTACAACGAAAAAACCAGGGATGTGACACTTGCCGCCAGGGGACAGGGGGAATTCCTAAAGGTTTTTCCCGGTGAACTTGAAGTTGAGGACATTGACACGATATTGATCCATATACGCAACGACTCATCCCTCAGCGATGAGGAAAAGGCCTCCAAAGAGCGCGAGGCTATGTCTAAGTATGAGATAAGGATACGCAGGCTCGAAAATCTCAGGCAGCTGCTCAAGGCGTACGTTCTTTTTGATCTTGATGTCGAATATGTGGTGGTGGACAACAAGGTTGTCATAGTAGACGAGTTCACCGGAAGGATGATGCCCGGGCGGCGTTTCAGCGACGGAATACACGAGGCAATAGAAGCGAAAGAGGGGCTTGAGATACAGAAAGAATCGCAGACACTCGCAACTATAACATTCCAGAATTTCTTCCGCATGTATTCAAAGCTGGCAGGGATGACCGGAACGGCCATGACAGAGGCCGCGGAGTTCAAAAAAATATACAAACTTACCTCGGTCAGCATCCCCACAAATAAGCCCCTCAGGAGAAGTGAAAACCCCGACCTCATGTATAAGACAGAAAAGGAAAAGTTCAAAGCGGCTTGCGAGGAGATAACAGAGTGCCATAAAGAGGGGCGGCCCGTTCTCATAGGCACGATATCAGTGGAAAAATCGGAAAGATTAAGCGATATGCTGACCGGAATGGGTATCCCCCACCATGTGCTGAACGCGAAGCATCACGCGAAAGAGGCGGAGATCATAACCAGGGCAGGCCAGCCTTACGCCGTGACCATATCCACGAACATGGCCGGGAGAGGTACAGATATAGTTCTCGGTGAAGGCGTTGCCGGTAAAGGCGGTTTGCACGTGATCGGAACTGAACGGCACGAAGCCCGCAGGATCGACAATCAGCTGCGCGGTAGAGCAGGCAGGCAGGGGGATCCCGGCTCGAGCAGGTTCTATCTTTCGCTGGAAGACGACCTTATGAGGATATTCGGCTCTGACAGAATATCCCGCATAATGGAATTTTTCTCGTGGGAAGAAGGCATGCCCATAGAACATAAGATGATAACAAAGAGTATCGAGATAGCCCAGAAGAGGGTAGAAGAGCAGAATTTCAGCTTCCGCAAATACACCCTTGAGTATGATAACGTGATGAACATACAGAGAAACGAAGTCTATGGTTACAGGCAGAGCATATTAGAGAGCGAAGATACAAAAGATATGGTAATGGAGATGCTGGAAGAGCAGCTGAGCAGGACTGTGGATGAATACCTGCCCCCTGAGACGGAGAGGGCCATGTGGAGAACGACTCAATTTTTCCGGTATTTAAGCCTGAATTATCTGATAGGTAAAGAAGGAATAGGCCTTGATAAAGACAGCCGTGAGCGAATACTGGAAGAGATCATAAAAAAAGCTAAGGCCGCTTATGAATATAAAGAAAAGTTTATAACGCCTGAGATGCTCAGGCAGATAGAGAAATTCGAGATGTTACGTATTGTGGACTCTGAGTGGATGCACCATCTGCACGCAATGGATTACCTGAGAGAAGGTATACAATTAAGGGCATACGGGCAGCGGGATCCGCTGTTAGAGTATAAGCAAGAGGCACACAAGATGTTTTTTGAGATGGAAGAAAAAGTCCGGAAGAAGACCGTAGAAAATCTCTTCAGGATCCACGTAGCGAAAAAGGAAGAAAAGAGCGTACTCCACCCCGCGGAACACAAGCTTATACATGATGAGCATTCCGCGCTCGCCGAAGGCAAGAAGATGGCAAGAGAAGCTTCCCCTGCCCCGGCTGCCGGGATCTTTCCGGGACGTGGGCGTTTCGAACCCGAAGAAAGGCCTGAGGCAAAAGGCGCCCGGCGCGCGCCGTTCAAAAGAGAAGACCCTAAAGTCGGCCGTAATGATCCCTGTCCGTGCGGCAGCGGGAAAAAATATAAAAAATGCTGCGGAAAATAAGTGATTCACTTGACGGATTTTTTTTAACGATCCTCACTCCCATACTTCTCATATTGTCGTTTCCTCTTCTTGAGCTGCAGTTTCTCGCCTGGGTAGCGTTTGTACCGCTTTTTTTTGTAATTGATAATTCCTCAAGATCAAGATCTTTTATGCTGTCTTATGTGGCGGGGCTTATTTTTTTTGGCGGCGTGATGTATTGGCTGACGGCTGTTACTAAGCTGGGTTTTTTTATCCTTATACCGGTACTCGCGTTATTTTTCGCTTTATTCGCCCTTGCGGGAAATATATTTTTGAGAAACCTGCGCTGTTTAAAGCTGGATATTTTGCTTTTTCTCATCATCCCTTCCTTATGGGTTGTGCTGGAGTTTGTGCGTGGAGTGCTTTTTACGGGTTTTCCCTGGGCGATCTTAGGATACACACAATATAAAAACCCCATTCTGATCCAGGTAGCCGACATAACGGGAGCCTTCGGGGTTTCATTTGTGATCATGATGGTAAATTTCCTCTTATACTGCGTATTGCAGGCAGCGGCCGAAAGGTTTTTTGGCCTGAGCAATAAATACTTCAGGAATATCCGGATCCTGAAGTACGGAATCATGATCACGGCGCTTATCTTAGTTTCAGTATTTGTATACGGCCTGCGCTCACTGCGGGAAGCGGACACCGATTCAGGTTACAGATTGTCGATAGTGCAGGGGAATATCCCTCAGGAGAAAAAATGGGATCCCTCCCACAAGAGCGGTATCTTAGATAGGTACGAGACGTTGACAAGGGAAGCTGCTAAAGATGGTGGAGATCTGATCATATGGCCGGAGACCTCTGTCCCGGGTTACATGTTCGAAGGTGATATATCCCGGCGTATCACTAGCCTGGCTAAGGAGATCGATATTCCGCTCCTGTTAGGCCTCATAACTTTTAGCTGGGACGAAGAGGGTAATGTCCTCTATTTTAATACCGCTTCACTTATGTCCGCGGGCGGTACCATAGAGCGGGCGTATTACAAGATACACCTTGTTCCGTTCGGAGAATTCATTCCTTTTGAGAAAAATCTGCCATCTATTAGGGAGTGGATAAATGTGCCGATGGGGGACTTCTCCCCCGGGACTGAATATACTCTCTTTGATCTAAGGGGAAAGGGAAACGGCCTTAAATACGCGGCTCTTATATGTTTTGAAGATATATTTCCGGGTCTGGTAAGAAGATTTGTGTACGAAGGCGCGGATATTTTGATAAATATGACCAACGATGCGTGGTTTGGTGAATCGAGCGAACAGCTCCAGCATGCCCAGGCATCCGTATTTCGCGCTGTTGAGAACAGAGTCAGTGTAATACGGGCCGCGAATACAGGTTTTTCCTGTTATATAGATCCGAAAGGCGCGATAGAGGATTCGATAACCGATAGCTCTGCAGGCATGTATACAGAAGGCTTCAGGACCTTTAGTATCAAGATAGGCGAAAAGAACAGTTTTTATACGCGGTACGGCGATATATTCGTATATCTTTGCTTGTTCTTTGTTTTTGGCGCAAGCCTTCTCATATATAAGACCAGGTCAGGCTAGATACGGGTTTTTTATTGACTTTTTCCGATTAGCGGTCTAATATATATCTTTACATGCAAATTAGATGGTAAAAACTATATTATAGGGGTGGGATCATGAAAGATGTCTTATGTGTTATAATGGGAGGGGGCCAGGGCGCAAGGCTCTATCCTCTTACAAAAGTCAGGGCCAAGCCGGCAGTTCCTATCTTTGGACGATACAGGCTCATAGATATCGCTGTCAGTAATTGCCTGAATTCAGGTCTCAATAACATATATATACTCACCCAATTCAATTCAGAATCTCTAAATAAACACATATCAAGGAGCTATAAGCTGGATCCCTTTTCGAAAGGTTTTGTCGAGGTGATCGCTGCTGATCAATCCACAGAAAACGTAGACTGGTTTCAGGGGACAGCGGATGCGGTAAGAAGGTCTCTGAAGCATTTTACCGATCCCGCTTATAAGTATATTATCGTATTATCCGGCGACCAGCTTTATAAGATGGATTTCAACGATCTGATAAGATTCCACAGAGAAAAGGATGCCGAGATAACAATCGCCTGTAATCCTGTCCAGGCATCAGAGGTCTCCGATCTAGGCATAATGGGCGTAGCGGAGGATTTCAGGATCAACAAATTCAAGGAAAAGCCCAGGGATAGCAGGTCAGTTCAGGACATGGCGGTCAAAGGAAAAGAAAATGACTTTTTTCTGGGCTCGATGGGTATATACCTTTTTAACCGGGATGTCCTGTCGGACATATTAAAGAGTAATCCTAAGACGGATTTTGGTAAGGAGATAATACCGGATTCTTTTTCCGGTAAGCGCACTTACGCCTTTGTGTATCACGGTTACTGGAGGGACATAGGAACCATAAAATCCTTTTTTAAGGAAAATCTGGCTCTTACGGATGACCTTCCGCCGCTTGACATGTTTGATGAGAACTGGCTTTTCTTTACCCGCCCAAGATATTTACCGCCGGCTAAAATAAACACATCCAACATTGTAAAAAGCATAATAGCGGAGGGCGCCATAATATTATCGGGAGCCAGGCTGAAACATACGGTCGTAGGCTTGAGGAGCCGCATAAGCGCGAATACAAGTTTAGAGGATTCTATTATCATGGGCAGTGACTTTTATGAAACGCTTGATGACATAAGGGACAACCAGTCTAAAGGTATACCGCTTCTGGGCGTAGGCGAGAACTGTGTCATAAAAAACGCCATAATAGATAAAAACGTCAGGATAGGCGACAGGGTAAAAATAATAAATCATAAGAAGGTAGATGACTACGACGGCGTGGATTACTGCATAAAAGAAGGTATAGTGATCGTTGAGAAAAACGCGACTATTCCGCCGGGAACGGTGATATAACGGTTTACGGTTCACGGTTCTCGGTTCTCGGTTCTCGGTTCTCGGATTCTTTTCCCGAACACCGAGCACCGAAAACCGAACACCGTTAACCGTACACCGATTTACGAAAGGGGAATCGAATGGCAGAATTGAGGAAGGACCCTATCACGGGAAGATGGGTTATAATAGCCACCGAAAGGAGCAAGAGGCCGGGTAGTTACCATGTGGAAAAAGATCCAAGTTACACAAAGGCCGAAAAATGTCCGTTTTGCGAAGGGCATGAGAACATGACGCCTCCCGAGGTATACGCTATGCGCGGGGCATATTCAAAACCAAACGCGCCGACATGGAAAGTAAGAGTGGTCCCTAATAAATACCCTGCCCTTGATATGGATGTACGGTTTGAGAGCCTCTCCGAAGATTTTTTCATGGCTATGAAAGGCTACGGAGCTCACGAAGTGGTCATCGAGACGCCGCATCATAAGAAAGAAGCCAATGAGCAAAGCGTGGAAGAAATAAAGAACTGGATACAGGCGCTCCAGGACAGGACTAAATTCCTTTATACAGAAAAAAAATTCAATTATGTGCTTATATTTAAAAACAAAGGCCGCGCCGCGGGCGCGTCACTTTCGCATCCGCATCATCAGTTAATAGCGACTCCTGTTACGCCCAAAAGAGTGAAAGAGGAATTAGTGGGCGCGTCAGAGTATTTTAAATCTACCCAGAGGTGCGTATTCTGCGATATCATAAAAGAAGAGATAGCCGCGAAAACAAGAATAGTGTGTGAAAATGACGATTTTGTAGCGTTCTGTCCCCACGCGTCGAGATTTCCCTTTGAGACATGGATATTACCTAAAGAGCATTGCATAGATTTCTACGATGAAAAAGTTGAGAGTGACACTCTGGCGGCTATCATGAAAGAGACGCTCAAGAGGCTGAGCAAGGCGATCGGGGAGCCTGAATATAATTATGTTGTGCATGCCGCTCCTAACAGGATACCGAGGGAAGGGTACTGGACTACGATCGACAGAGATTATCACTGGCATATAGAGATGTTTCCGAGGCTGATAAAGACAGCCGGTTTTGAATGGGGTACGGGGTTTTATATAAACCCGACACCGCCCGAGCAGGCCGCGAAGTTTATGCGCGAAATAAAGATGTAAAGGGGACAGACACTTTTTTTGAACAAAAAAAGTGTCTGTCCCCTATATCATAGAGATAGGATATGAAGATACTATTGGTGTCATCCGAAGTTGCGCCGTTTTCAAAGACAGGGGGACTGGCTGATGTGGCCGGATCCCTGCCAACCGCTCTTCGCAAGCTCGCTAGAGTTGACGCGCGTGTAGTCTCTCCGCTTTACAGGATGGCGAAAACAAGCGGTTTTAAGATAGAAAAAATAAAAGAAGTCAAAGGTGTGCCCGGATTTAAAGACCTGGCGCCTTTTGATCTGCTCCAATCTAAAATAAACAGCACGACTTTTTATTTTATAGGTAAAGACGAATATTATGACAGGGATGGGCTTTACGGGACATCGCAAACGGATCATCCGGATAACCCGCAAAGATTCAGTTTCCTGTGCAGGGCAGCGCTGGCGGCTATGACAGACGTGGAATTTTATCCGGACATAATCCACACAAACGACTGGGAGACCGCGTTAATACCTGTTTATAGAAATATCGCCTTGAGTGAGAACCATCCGCTAAAGAAAAGCAAGGTGCTTTTTTCCGTGCATAACCTGGCATATCAGGGCCTCTTTCCAAGAGAGAAAACCTCTGATATAGGTTTAACGGACCAAGCCTTGGACTCTATCACGCAGTGGGGCAAGGTGAGCTTTATAAAATCGGGAATAGTATTTTCTGACGCTATTAATACTGTGAGCAAGAAATACGCCAAGGAGATATTGACCCAGGAATTCGGATGCGGCCTTGAGGGGCTGCTAAAGAATAGAAAAAATGACTTATACGGGATATTAAACGGAGCTGATTATTCTGACTGGAACCCGGAAACCGACAAACTTATACCTGTCAATTATGATGCCCGCACGTTAGAAAAAAAGGCGGTCTGCAAAAGTAAGTTGATGAGTGAAATGGGCCTCGACCTTCCCGTAACCGCGCCATTGATCGGATCCGTAGGCAGATTGACGGAGCAGAAAGGCGTGGATATCATAACTGATTCTATCGATGAGATACTAAACGCCGGTGCCGGGCTGATTTTGCTGGGTAAAGGCGAGGAAAGGTACGAAAGCGTTCTCAAGCGTGTTGCCGCTGAGAAGGCCGGCAAGGTCGGCATCAGTATTGACTTTAATAACAGGCTTGCCCATATGATAGAAGCCGGGGTCGATATGTTTATAATGCCTTCCAGGTATGAACCGTGCGGTTTAAACCAGATGTACAGCTTAAAATACGGGACTATACCCGTAGTAAGGGCGACAGGCGGCCTCGACGATACTATAATCGATTATTCCTCCGATCCTGAAAGCGGGAATGGCTTTAAATTTGAAAAGGCTGATGCCGGAGACTTTATCGACACGGTAAAAAGGGCTATAAAGAGTTTCGGTAATAAAGATGAATGGAGCAGGCTTCAGAGGCGGGGGATGGAGCTTGATTTTTCTTGGAAGCGGTCCGCGCGTGAATATGTGTCTCTCTATAAGAAGGTAGCGGGGTAATATGAAGGCAAAACTTCTGCTTGTATTACATTTTCATCAACCTGTAGGTAATTTTGACGATGTCATAAAGAGGGTGTGCGAGAGGTGTTATAAACCCTTCCTTGATACGATAGTAAAATACCCGAAGATAAAGTGGAACCTCCATTTATCGGGAAGCCTACTGGAATGGCTTGCGTCGAATGCTCCGGAGATCACCAATACCGTAAAGGTAATAGTCGAGTCCGGCCAGGCAGAGCTTCTAGGGGGGGCCATGTATGAGCCGATACTGCCGGTTATCCCGGAAAAGGACAGGATAGGCCAGATAAAAGCGATGCAGCGCTATCTATTGTCGACTTTTAACGTTAAGCCGGAAGGCGCCTGGATATCGGAGCGCGTCTGGGAGCCTCAACTTGCCTCGAGCCTGGCTAAGAGCGGTATTAAATATCTGATACTTGACGATACGCATCTGTTATATGCGGGCCTGAGAAAAGACCAGACATACGGATACTTTGTCTCGGAAGACAACGGCAATATAGTGCGTATATTTCCTTCGGACAAGAAATTGCGGTATACCATGCCTTTTCGCGCTGTCGACGAATCATTAGACTACATAAAAAACATAGCCTCTAAAACGGAAAATGCGGCGATCACATATGGTGACGACGTAGAGAAGTTCGGTGAATGGCCGCATACCTTTGATCTGGTCTATAAGGATAAATGGCTTGAGAGGTTTTTAAGCGCCATTATGAAAAACAGCGCGTGGCTGAGCACGCAAAAAATATCCGACCACATGAAGGATTCCGAGCCGTCCGGGATGGTCTATGTGCCGGCGGCTTCGTATGAGGATATGCTTAAATGGGCCCTCCCCGTTGATGCGAATCTGTCATTACAGAGGATCGAAGACCGGATCGAAAGTGAAGGCAGGAAGGATGAGTACCTTCCATTTATAAGAGGAGGATTCTTCAGAAATTTTTTCACGAAATACCATGAAGCGAATCAGATGCACAAGAGGATGCTTTATGTAAGCAATCTTCTCGCGGCCTGCGCGGAAAGTGGAGGCCATGAGGCGGCACTCAAAGGAGCATATCAAGAACTTTACAGAGGGCAGTGCAATTGCGCTTATTGGCACGGTTTGTTCGGCGGTCTTTATCTCTTTCATTTGAGAAAAGCTGTATATGAGCATATTTTGAAAGCGGAAGAGATATATGAGGATAGCCTGAAGCACAAGAAGGGAATACGGTTTGAGGTCATGGATTTCGATTCTGACGGACACGATGAGATCATAGCGCAGAATAAGGATATATGGCTTTGCGTGAAACCGTCTTCAGGAGGGACTATAGCGGAGCTCGATGTAAAAAAAATATATTTTAACCTTCTTAATGTGATGACCCGCTACAGAGAGTTTTATCATGAGAATGCCTCGGGTGAAGGCCGATCGAAGATATATTATGACAGCTACAGAAGAGCGATGTTTGTCGATCATTTCTTAGGTGAAAAAACATCCTTTCGGGGCTTTGAAAAGGGAGTTCATGAGGAAGAAGGGGATTTCATAGACGCGCGATATGATTTTAAGGCCTCAGGCGACCACGGCCGCATAGTGATGAAGAGGAATGGTACAGCTTACGGGCAAGAGGTCAGACTTTCCAAGGAGTTTATTTTGAAAGGGCCGAGCCTTGAAGCGGTCTATAATATAAAAAACACAGGAAAGGCCGGAAGAAAATTTCATTTTGCTACGGAAATACCTTTTATAATGCCTGATGCGGCTTCCTGGCGTTATAACTATGTGATAAACGGCGAAGGCCGTAATATAGACACCGGCGGGGAGGCGGACGGATCAAGCAGCGTGGATATTACCGATGCTAAGAATGAGCTGTCTATCTCAATAGGATTTTCAAAAGAATGTTCGTTATGGCGGTTTCCTTTGACTACTTTTTCCCGGTGCGAGAAGGGCTTTGAAGAGAACTATCAAGGGTCTCTTATGGTCCCGAATTGGCGCTTTACTCTAAAATCAGGCGAAAATTTTCGCGTAAAAATCAGCCTTAACATAGAGATAGCGCGTTTTATCGCGGATGCGGCGTCATGGAAAGAAGAGACTTTGATTCGATTGTAATAGGCGCGGGCCCTGCCGGTATGATGGCGGCCGGACGGGCGGCAGAACGGGGAAGGAGCGTTCTCCTGGTAGAAAAGAACGATCTTCCGGGAAAAAAGCTGCTTATTTCCGGTAAAGGGCGCTGCAACATAACGAACGCGGGTGATATTGACGATCATCTTGAAGGCTTCGGACGCCGCGGGCAGTTTTTAAGAAACGCGTTTTCAAGAATATTCAATAAAGAGTTGATGGATTTCTTTCAGGATATGGGTGTAGCCCTTAAGACAGAGAGGGGTAAGAGGGTCTTTCCGAGATCCGACCGCTCAAAGGATATCCTGGAAGCGTTAAAAAAATATATACGCAACGGCGGCGTGACAGTTCTTTTAAAAAGCGAAGTAAAAAACGTACTTATTGACGGAAGCGCTAAGAAAGTGATACTCGCAAGCGGAGACCAATATAAGGCCGGATCCGTGGCGGTATGTACGGGCGGGTTGTCGTATCCGGAAACGGGATCTACGGGTTTTGGATTTGAGATAGCCGAAAAACTGGGGCATAAAGTGATCGATCCCACCCCGGCTCTTGTACCGCTTATCACAAAATCCGTTCTGCCGAAAACATGGCAAGGCCTTTCTCTGAAAAACATCGAAGTGACCGTTACCTGCGAAGGTAAAAAGAAAGCCAAAAGGTTCGGTGACCTTATATTCACGCATTTCGGGTTAAGCGGCCCTGTTATCCTTGATATGAGCGCGGACGTAGTCGATCTTCTTAGTTTAAAGAAGGATGTGTATGTCTCTATTAATCTTAAACCGGCGCTTAGCCGCAAGGAAGTGGATGAAAGGCTCGTCAGGGAATTTTCCAGGTACTCGAATAAAATGGTTAAAAATGTACTAAGGGAATTGATGCCCCAGAGGATGATAGCGGGATTTACGGCACTCTGCGCCTTGAGGGCCGAGGCTAAGACAAACCAATTGACAAAGGCTCAGAGGATGAGGCTTCTTAACGCTCTTATAGATCTGAGATTCAAGATAAAGGGCAGCAGGCCTATTGAGGAAGCGATCGTGACCAGAGGCGGAGTAGACACGGCTCAGATAAATCCGAAGACGATGGAATCAAAACTGATCAAGGGATTATTTTTCGCCGGCGAAGTTATCGATGTAGACGCGAAGACAGGCGGTTATAATATGCAGGCGGCGTTTTCAACCGGATATTTATGCGGGGATAGCCTATGAAAAAAATAATCCTGGCTTCCAGGTCGAAGAGGCGTTCTGCGATATTGAAGAGCTGTAACATACCTCATACAGTGGTTCCGAGCCGGGTGGCGGAAGAAGAGGGGGATCCCGGCCGGCCCTCAGCCGCCGTGTTGCGTAACGCGCGGATAAAAGCTGAAGCAGTAGCGCGGAAGGGAAAAAAAAGTATTGTAATAGGTATTGATACGCTGGTCCTGTTTAAAAAAAAGCTTGTTGGCAAGCCTCGCACAAGGGCCGAAGCAAGAATTATGTTAAAGGCCTTTAGTGGTAACCGGATATCCGTATATTCCGGCATCTGCGTGATCGATAGCGGCGTGATGAGCAAGGCGTGGGGCTATGATAAGACGACACTCTACATAGAAAAGATACCCGGCCGCGATATAGACAAGTATTTTAGGCTTCTCGGGCCTTATGATAAGGCGGGAGGTTTTTCCATAGAAGGCGCAGGTTCGATCGTCTTTGACAACGTACGAGGCTCATATTTTAACGTTCTCGGGCTTCCGATGTGGAAGCTCCAGGAGCTGTTTCGGAAGATCGGGCTGGATCTACTCGATTATGTAAAGCAATGTTGATCATTCTCTCGGTCGAATCTTGTTGAGATTCGACACTTCCTCGCGCATTGGCCTCGACCGGATGTCTCGGCACTCCCTCAGACATTACGTCTTCGGTCGCGCGCTCGGTCGCTGCGCAAAAAATCGGGGACGATCCAGAAGGGGATAAAATTACAAATTTCAAATATCAAATCACAAACAAATTCAAAATCTCAAATTCAAAATTCAAAACAACGTGTTTGGAATTTGATGCTTGTTATTTGTTTGTTATTTGTAATTTGTTATTTGTGATTTACTAACAATTGGATTTTAAACACCGAAAACCGTAAACCGATAACCGAAAACCGTATATGCGAAATAACAAACAATTCGAGAGCACAGGTAATATATGAAGATAGGCATAATCGGATATCCGCAGACCGGGAAGAAGACCATATTCAGGTTGCTTACCGGTGCAGACGTTCAGAATATGGATGCCGAGAAGCTGAAGGCGCCTCTGAACGGGATCGTAACGGTAAAGGATCCCAGGTTCGATGTTGTGGTATCGAAGTATTCTCCCAAGAAGAAGACGCTGGCTCAGATAGAAGTGGTCCTTATTCCGAAAGTCGATAAAGAATACATAGAGAGCGGAGATCTTTTCGAACACCTTGGCGACGCGGACGCGATATGCCACATCGCCAGGGCATTTACTGATGACGCCGTATACCATATCGAGGGTTCTGTCAACGCTGAGCGTGACGTAAATTCCGCAAACGCGGAACTCATACTGACAGATCTTATGTTTATTGAAAAGAGGCTTGAAAAGCTCGATAGGGACCTGAAGAAAAAAGGCGGCAATGAGCGTGAAAAAGAGAAACCGCTTCTTTTAAGATTCAAGGGACAGCTGGAAAAGGAATTACCTCTCAGGCTTCTTGCGCTCACGGATGAAGAGAAAAAGATGATCTCCGGCTATTCTTTTCTCACGATAAAGCCCCTGCTCATAGTGTTGAATGTGGGAGAAGATGACATAAAGAAGGAAATGCTCTCGCAGAGCGTCATGGAAAAAGGCCGCTTGCATGATATACGTTTTATTCAGGTCTCCGCTAAGATCGAGGATGAGTTAGCGCGTCTTGATTCCGCGAAGGATAGGGAAGCGTTTTTAAAGGAGCTGGGAATAGAGGAGCCGGCGATCGACCGGCTTACAAGAGCCCTTTGCGAAGCCTTAGGCCTTATTTCTTTTTTCACGGCAGCGAATAATGAAGTGCGGGCCTGGACCATTCGGAAGGGTTCTACGGCACCGCAGGCCGCGGGCACTATACATAGCGATATGGAGAGAGGGTTTATAAGGGCGGAAGTAGTCAAATACGAAGACCTTATCAGCCTGGGCAATGAAGGGAAGGTCAAGGAAGCGGGCAAATTAATGATCAAGGGGAAAGATTACGTTGTTTGCGACGGTGATATACTGAATGTAAGGTTTAACGTGTAGGTACAGATGGCTATAGTCCTAAAAGATAAAGTAGTGGTAATAACGGGCGCCTCCGGCGGTATAGGGCGGGAAGCGGCGGTGCTTTTTGCCAAAGAAGGCGCTTTATGTGTGCTTGCGGCGCGTAGGAAGGAACTGCTGGCGGAATTACGCGGTAGATTAGCCGGCGGGCCTCAAAAGCATTTAGCCATGGCCACTGATATAGCAAAAGAGGAAGATGTTAAAAGGCTTATAGAGGAAGCATATAAAAGATACGGCAGGATAGACATATTGGTCAATAATGCGGCAGTCAGTTATGTAGGCCGGGTGAAAGATATGGACATTGAAAAAGCCGGAACCGCCATCAATATAAACCTGCTCGGCACTATCAGGATAACGCGCCATGTCCTCCCCTTTATGATAGACAGGCGCGCAGGCCACATAATAAATATCAGCTCGATAATAGGCAAGAGGGGCGTTCCCTACAGGTCCGTATATTGCGCGAGTAAATTCGGCATGGAAGGGTTTATGGAAAGCCTGCGCGCTGAGGTCATGAAGTATGGTATAAAGGTCTCCATAATAAGGCCCCCTTCCGTAAGAACGGATTTTTCAAAAAAAATACAACGGGACAGCGACGTCGATCATCACGCTTTAGATGATATGGGGCCCGGAACTGTAGCAAGAATGATCGCAGATGTCGCGAAGCGGCCTAAACGGGACATAAATATGGGGATCTTCGCAAAAGGTTTTTTATTTCTAAATGGTGTATTACCCGGTCTAATGGATAAGATAGTAAGAGAAAAATAAAAACAGTCTCTCCGGAACGCTTATAAAGCGTTCAGGAGAGCCAAACAAGAGGAGGGCAGAGTGCCATACGATTCAAGCCTGGACAAAAAGATGTTTTATGAAACAAAAGAATTTGAAAGCACCAGAGTCACGGTAGGTGTCTTTTCGTACAATAACGGCGAAAAGAAACTGCAGATATCAAGAGAAAATGTAGATCCGGGCGGAGACTGGCGTTTTTCCAAATTAGGCAGGATGAACAAAGAAGAGGTAGGGGCCATTATTCCGTTGATGCAGTCCGCGATCGAAAAAATGGGTGAATGAACCGTATTAAAGAAGAGATAAAGTATGATCTTGTGCGGTCAGCTTTGTTTGTGGCCGGCGTTGTCTGGGCCGGGAGAAGCGGGGCCGCCAGGATAATAAGGTTATATCTTTATGAAGACGGTGATCAGGCGCTTAGTGCGATTAAGGCACGCTTTCCGGGAATAAAAAAAGGCGTAGTAAAAAAATAAGCCGTCCCTTAAAAAGATTGCAACGCTTTTTAAGAGGCGAGGCGTCCGCCAAGAACTTACGTTCGCCGCAGGCGGTCCGCCTCGAACTAACGTTCTTGGCGAGACCTCGCCGCAGGCGGGTCCGCCTCGAACTTACGTTCTTGGCGAGACCTCGCCGCAGGCGGGCCGCGCTTCAGTTCCCGGGAAATAAACTATAGCGCTTGTTCAAAACACCAGCGGCTGGTCTCCCGCGCCGCGGGAAGTATACCTTTCGGCAAGGTCACTAGCTATAAG
>JADHVZ010000017.1 GCA_016783745.1 Candidatus Omnitrophota bacterium
TCCGGTAACAGAGGTTAGCACGGAGAGCAGCCTCTATTCGAATGACTACGGAACCTTCGTTATCTGGAGAACAGAATTCTCTGACGGCACAGCGGAACTCTGGTATAGCTACTATCTCTCTAATGCGGGAGATGCACAGTATAGAGACGAAGATAAGTGGGTAACCGAGAAGCTCGACGCTGATTTTGGCGTTTTGCCCTCATTTAACACAATTCCGAACGGAGACTATTTCAAGGTCGAGTTCACAAGCGGCACGCGTAAGATTACACGTCAAATAGAGGTATATTCCGCTCCTGAGATAACGTATATAGGTACTCCGGAGTCAAATATAGAAGGAAGCCCTATTGAGTTTGAGGTAAGGGCAAAGAACTTTAGGAATGATCTGTTAGACTTCTCCTGCAGCAATATATCAGGTGCATCATGTGGCACCATAGGGTTCCGCACGCGCTTCTTTGAAACTGTTGGTAGATTCAGCTGGACTCCCGGCAAGGAAGCCGCGGGGCCTGATGGCGCCACTTACACAGCGAGAATTTATGTGTCGGATGGTATTAATACTGTCTATCAGGACGTTGATATTTCCGTCGAAGACAAAAAGTGGCTTTATGAGACGAGTGATGACGAACCCGGACCGATAGCCGACTTTGGCTACACTGTGCGCGGTTTTTATGTTGGTTTTAGTGATGGGTCATATCTCAGTGATGAGGAGGGATACGAGATAGACAGTTGGGAATGGAGTTTTGGAGACGGCAATTGTGATGACCCTGACGATAATATAAGCACAGAACAGAACCCGGGTCACGAATACAGCGCACCCGGGACGTATCCCGTAAACCTTACTGTCATAGATGGTGGAGGTGTCAGAGACACAGCGATGGAATGGGTAGAGGTCAAATACCTCACTCCAACTGCGTGGTTCACTGCCAATGAAGGTGGGTTTACGGTAAGCTTTAATGGATCGCCAGGCAATGGCGCAGGTGCTATAGAATATTATGTATGGAGCTTCGGGGATGGTGAGACAGGCGAAGGCAAGGATGTTTCACACACCTATACGACAAAAGGCACTTACACCGCAACTCTCATAGCAGTGGGCTATGGAGGCGATTCTGCTATGTACCAAAAAGATGTTACCGTAGGTCGCACTATATCGCTATACCAGGTGGAGGGCGGTCACATCGGCATAAGCAGAGGGTGGAAAACTTTCTATGAGCCCGGAGATCAGGTGATGGTATATGCGGTACCGGATGATGGTTGGTATTTTTACGAATGGCGGGGGCATGCATCTGGAACGGAAAATGTGATAGTAATAACCATAGGCGATGACGATGATATATGGGTCTCCGCTGATTTCGACCAATACGAAGACGACGAAACCGGCTACGGCAATGAATAGGGACCGTTTCACCCTTCCCCCAACACCTTACCACGCAACGAGTTACGTGAGTAACCGGTACATCTTTTTATTCTCTTAACAGTGGTTTAGGCAGTGGTTTAGGTTAAACCTAAACCAACTTAAACCGACTAAACTTTTTCATTTTTTCAGCTTCTCGAGCCAGTCTTTTATTTTCTTCTCGTAACCTATATCTGTCGGGAAATAATATTTTTTGCTTTTTTGCGCATAAGCCTGGTCTACATAATGCTTGTCATAACTATGCGCGTATTTATAACCCTCGCCATGTCCTAATTTCTCGGCGCCAAAATAGGAAGCATCCTTGAGATGAGTTGGCGCCTCTTGAGTCCTATTTTCCTTTATATCCTTAGTCGCATTCTCGATTCCCATATAGCAAGCGTTGCTTTTTGGCGCACATTCAATTAGGGACGGAGCCTAATAGGGCTCCGTCCCTAATTGATTTGTTAAAGAAAAAAAAGGTGGATTGTAGCCATTGACATATTACATTTAATAATGTATACTTAATGGTTTGGAGAAAAGCGCTTTTTTTATTAGTATTTATTTATATCTTTTAAAATCTTGTGTAAAAAGAGAAAATACAATGAAAACTAAAAGTCTCCCTAAGACAATTATACTAGCCCTATATCTACTGATAGGGGCTTTATTGTCTACGGCTATGGCGCAGAGTGATGAGTTTTGGGAGATCCAGGAAGGCCAGGAACTTGTAATAAACTTCGATGCCTATAACCCAAATGGTACAGAATTAAATCTATACATAGATGCTAGCGGCATAGAGAATGCGCGCTTACGATCAAATATTGCTAATTCAATTTTTGTTACGGCATTCGATCAAAACTCTTATGAGACTACCGGTACCTTTAAGTGGACACCTGCTCAGGGGTCTGCCGGCAGGTATTATCCGGTGATGTTAGTAGTTGAAGACCCGCAAACCCATTTCACCGATTACCAGACATTTGAGATCCTAGTCCTTGCCCCTCCAAGCACGCTCGATTTCTCCGGAGATGACCTGTCCGGAGATGCTCCGCATAATGTCAGCTTTACCGCAGACACCAACACTGACTTCGATACATATGAGTGGCAGTTCGGCGATGGGGGATCAAGCGTCGAAAAAGACCCGACTCACACATATACGAGTGCCGGAGCATTTGATGTCACGCTTACCGCGACCATGGCGGGCGAAGTACCGCGTATCGTTGAAAAAACAAATTATATCAATGTCACGAGTCCGGGCCCGGCTGCTGAATTCCGGGCTATAACATCGCGATCCGGAGCAACTCCTTTCAGCGTGGAATTCAGCAGCGAAGAATCAACGGGTGACATCGAGATGTGGTTATGGAAATTCGGCGACGATGAGACAAGCAGTCAGCCGGATCCTACTCATGTTTATCGACGGTCCGGCGTATTTGACGTTGAACTTAGCATTATCGCGTATGACGGCCAGGTGGATGTTGAGACGAAACCGGGTTATATATCGACTTTTGCGCCTGCCCCACATGCTGATTTTGAAGCATCTCCATTAAGCGGTGAAGCGCCGCTTACCGTGAATTTCAATAATAAGTCCGTAGGCGCGGACATTGAGTCTTTTGAATGGGATTTCGGGGACAACACCCCTACAGAATCATCCCAGAACCCCACGCATACGTACCAGCGCGGCGGCACACACACTGTAACGCTCAGCGTAACAGGCCCTGACGGTACAGATACAAGGACCAGGATAGATTATATTACCGTTACTCATTCAAGCCCCCAGGCGGATTTCAGCGCAAACGCTCCAAGCGGAGAAACAGTAGACGGCGTAATAGAAGGAGTAGCCCCGCTTACGGTAAATTTTACAGATTTATCATACGGTGGCATCGATACATGGATCTGGTTATTCGGCAACGGCGATATTAGTACTTACCGGAATCCATCCTATCAATATAGCGATCCCGGCATATACACCGTAACACTTAAGGCATTAGGGCCTACCGGTTATGATGAAGTCACAAGAGAAGGTTTAGTGATAGTTCGAGACTCTACGCCGATCATGTCTGATTTTGAAGCATCTATACGAGACGGCATAGCGCCTCTTACCGTTAATTTTACGGATCTTTCAGGGGGAACAGTCAATAGATATCAATGGGATTTCGGAAACGGCGGAACAAGCACCCAAAGGCACCCTTCCGTCACATATCAGACACCCGGCACTTATACGGTAAGCCTGGAAGTAAACGGGCCTAACGGCACAGATTCCCGGATAAAATCCGCGTACATAGTGGTAAGAAGCAACGTGCGGCCCACTATCACCATCACCTCGCCAGAGGATAATACCGGAGTATCTGAACAGTATATAACTATCGCGGGTGAAATAACAGGCAATGACATTATAAGCGTAGAAGCGATAGTAAGCGCCGGTAATTTCACAGGCATCTGGTTACCGGCCGAAGTAAGCGGCAATAATTTTGAATGTACCATTGAAATACCTACGGATGGCGCGGCTGCGGTGATCATCGCGAGAGCGACAGACTCTTCCGGCTTTACGGCAATGGACAGCATTAGAGTGATATACGGTTATATGCGCATCATCGATCTACCCAATTATTATACGATAGATGACAATCCCTATGGTTCATCAGGCATTGCCGTGGCGCAGAATATCCTGGACCTGATGCGTCCTGACCCGGATAGCCTCTTCCCGCTGGATAACGAGATATATGATTACGGACATGGTTATAATCTGGATGAAAACGCCTCACTATCCGAGCTGGATCCCGAAGGTATGAAGCACGCCATGGGCCATTTTGATATCTATGATACAAACGGGGATCTGACAGGATTCGGTGATCAGTTCCTTGGATATAATTTCAGCATTTTTTCAATGGAAGATACCGCGGAAGGCTTCGCGGAGTATCTGAAAGGAATAGTGCACTGGATGAGCTGGCCGATAATGGAAGGTAATTTCTACACAAGTGACGGAACTGACGTGGCGGATGAGCCTTACGCGCCGGTCGCGGTGCCTTTTTACGCGGATACAGAAGGATACAGCCGCTGGATAATCGCAAACGGGTGCGCAGCAAGCATAGACCCGTTTGAAGGGAAAAATCAACCCTGGAAATACGGCTACGAAGTCAATGATATTACCGTATATGGGCTTTTCCTGACAGATCCGGAGGCGGACGGTATAGGAGAAGATGTCTACATCTCATCCTCTGAGTTGAATGATTTCTTAAGGCCCATGCCGAGGGCCGCTATAAGCGGTAAGTACGGCTCTACAACGGGAGTAGACAAATACGCGGGTAAATATGTCATGGTGGCTGACCCCCCGGAAGAAGAATTCGATTTTGAGGTCACCATAGCGGAGCCGGCGGTCAATGAATCCACTCTCACGCTAATAGAGATAGCCGAATATGTCAATAGCGGATCTACGGATAGCTACGCGAGACATCTCGTCGATAACGCGCTTGTGGTAAACCTGGAAGAATCTGAGGCAACTGCCGGCTTTTCAACTGACGCCGATTTAATAACTCTGTTTTCGCCTGACGCGTTAACTGAAGGCGCATCTACAATATCATGGAAGGATATTATCGATCCCATGCTCCTCCTGAATGAGGATTTCAAGCAGGCTATAAAAGATTCGGTGGCCAGGGAATTTATAAAGGTGCACAGGCCGGATACCGGAAAGGATTATTATATAATTCCTTTTGATAAATTCGTAAAGGGGCGCTTCCTTTCATACGCGGCTATTCTCGTCGACGCTCAAGATGGGCATTTTATGCAGGCAAGTTATCTAAATGAACCCGCGCGATATTTACCGATGGGCGAAAGTGAGGCGATAGAAAAAGCTATTATCTTATATCCTGAGCTAAGAGATGAATACATGGAAGCGCGGTTAGTATGGAGCCCGGAAGGCCCCACTAATTCGCCGTTTTACCCTTACTGGGAAATAACCTCAGGAGAAAAAATATATCATGTAATAAAAAAATAACGAAAGGAGCCTTACCATGCGAACCGGGGCACCTTGCTTTGTTCGAGAAGCTTTGCTCTAGCCCTCCAAGAAAAGAGTAAAGCAACCCCCCTCTCGGCTATTTAGCGGGGTGCCCCACCTTTTTATATTTTACATTCGGCGATGACCTTTTCTCCGGCGGGTTTAACCGAAAAGCAGGCCTCCTCACCGCCGGCCCTATATTTGACCATACTTACCGAACCCTCGCCTTTAGCCTTAGAATAATGCGCCGTGATGGCACCCGCTTTTTCGATATCCTGATCCGTCGGCTGCCCTTTCAAGACAGTAATCGGGCCCGGTATATCCTTGAGTTTCAACATGATCTCTTTATCGGTTACGATCTCTTCAAGCCGTGAATTGTCGTCCTGATCGCGCCCGACGATCGCTTTTGTATTTTCCGAGAGCCTGAAATGCCTCCCCACCTTTAAAAAATGCATCGCTTCCATAGTCAGGCCTTCATGCTTAAGCAGGTCCTTCAATCTTATCGTGAAAATCGGGTCAGTCAAAAGGCACCCCCCTGCCGGCGCCGGATAATCCGTCACTCCTAATTTTTTAGCGAGCTCCATCTGAGGCCTTCTGGAGCGGCCGCTTATATCATAAAGTTTTTCTCTATCAACCCAGCCTTTTTCTTCCGGTATGGTCGGTTTTAACAGCTTGGCGCATAATGGGCGCAGCAGATAGCCGGTAAGCCCGGTCTCTTTTTCGACGAGGTCGAGCATGGGTTTGCGCTGTGACATGGGCCGCTGGCCCATGACCTCTCCTGTCGCTATAAAAGAGGCGCCTGACCTTCTCATATATTCCCCCACCCTTTTCAACGTGTAGATCCTGCAGTCAACGCACGGATTAAAATTACTACCATAACCATAACTGGGATTTGTCAGGACTTTTATAAAATCATCTTCTATCCGGAATGTAGTCAGCTTGATACCCAGCTTATCCGCAAAGCGCCTGGCGCGTGAATTATATTCATTATACACTCCGGCGTGAATAACACCCGTAAAATGGACCGCTTCTATTTCTATGCCCTGCTCCTGGAGAATACGCGCAGCCAGCGAGCTATCAAGCCCGCCTGAGATCATCACTAAAGCTCTTATTTTTTCAGTTTTTCCAGCCATTCCTTTATTGTCCTTTCGTATCCTATGTCTGTCGGAAAATAGTATTTTTTTCTTTTAGGCACGTACGCCTGGTCCACATAATGGCCATCGTAACTATGCGCGTACTTATACCCCACTCCGTGCCCTAATTTTTCAGCGCCGTAGTAAGAGGCATCTTTAAGGTGATCCGGCACTTCCTGAGTCCTGCCTTCCTTTATATCCTTAGTGGCGTTTTCTATGCCCATATACGCGGCGTTACTTTTGGGAGCGCAGGCAATATAGACGGTCGCCTGGGCCAGCGGGATGCGCGCCTCGGGCAAGCCTACGAATTCGGATATCTGAAGCGCCGCATTCGCTAAGATCAAGGCCTGCGGGTCCGCGTTACCCACATCCTCGGCCGCGCAGATCACGATGCGCCTCGCTATGAACCGCGGATCCTCCTCGGCATAGATCATCTTGGCCAGCCAGTACAATGCCGCGTCCGGATCAGACCCTCTCATACTCTTAATAAACGCGGAGATCGTATCATAATGGCCGTCTTCGTCCTTATCGTATAAAACGGCCTTTTTCTGTATGGATTCTTCCGCTACCTTTAAAGTAAAGTTTATATTCCCTTTTTTGTCGGGCTTTGTAGTCATCGCCCCGACTTCAAACGCGTTTAGAGCCCTTCTGGCGTCACCGTCGGACAATTTCGCGATATGCCTTAAAGCGTCCGCGTCGCTATTTATCTTCAGATCCCCCAGGCCTCTCTCTTTATCGCCCTGAGCCTTTTTCAATATCGTCATGATGTCATCTTCTTCAAGGCTCTTGAATTCAAATACAAGCGAGCGGGAAAGTAGCGGTGACACGATCGAGAAAAACGGATTATGCGTAGTCGTACCGATCAGAACGGGATTACCTCTTTCGACATCGGGCATGAGGACGTCCTGCTGGGCCTTGTTGAATCTGTGTATCTCATCTATGAAAAGTATGGTCTTCCTTCCGTCGATCTTTAAATTCTTTTTCGAGGCATCGATATGTTTTCTCACTTCCGCCACATTGCTGGCGACGGCGTTTATGCGGAAGAAATGCATCCTTTTCATCCCGGTGATGATGTAGGCGAGAGCCGTCTTGCCGCATCCGGGCGGCCCGTAGAATATAAGGGAACTAAGCCCGCCCGATTCTATGGAACGGCGGAGAAGTTTGCCTTCTGACATGATATGCGCCTGCCCCGTGAATTCGTCGAGGTCTCTCGGCCTCATACGGACGGCAAGCGGCAGTGACTTTTCTTCTTTAAATATTTTAGCGGTTTCTTCCTGGAATAGGTCCATGGGATCACCAAGCGGAAAAATTAACCCTGCCAATCGACCGGCAGGGCTAATTTTTTTATAACCCCCGCCATTGCCGCGGGAAAAGCTAATCTTATGAACCTGTTTACTACAGGTGGGTGCCCTCCCGCACACTTTACGCTTCCCCAGTTAAGCCTAGACCTCGGGGCCTGCGCGCCGCATACGGAGTTAGGCTCCCTTTCTATATTTAATGGTTCAAGATTAGCTAAATTCCCTTTCGAGCATAGCAGGGAGCACTTATACTATTATTATATCACACTAACCTGTTGTGCGCAATTAGAAACTATCGGAGGGTCACGCCCGGTTTTTCTGCGAGCGCTTTTCTTATGTCGGAATGCGCCTTATCTACGTCTTCGGATGTAAGCGTCTTTTCCTTGCCCCTGTATTCCACGCGTATAGATAAGCCGTGGTGGCCCTTGGGGATCTGCTTTCCCGTATAGCGGTCAAACAGCTCTATTCTTTCAATAAGATCTCCGCCTTCTTCTTTAGCGATCGTCGCTATTTTTGAAAATGTAACGGCCGGCCCGGCCACAAGGGACACATCTCTTTTTATGGAAGGAAATTTTGGAATGTCTTTTAATTTTTTCTCAAGGTTAATATGGCCGATCAGCTCATCGAATGCGATCTCGGCCAGTAATATATCCTGTTTTAAGCCGAAGGCATCCAGCGTCTGATGGCTTAGCGCGGGGACTCTGCCTATATTTTCCCCGCTATATAATATATCCGGCAGAGAAAACTCAAGCTTTTCAACATCAAGGCCCAGGTTGTTTAAAAGGGCCTCTATCGATCCTTTTAAATCAAAAAATGTGACATTATTTTTCTGCCTCTGCCAGTCGCCTGAAAAAAGCCCTGTCATGGCAATGGCCAGATGCGTCTTTTCGCGGTATCTATTGTCAGCGCCTTTAGAATATACAGCGCCTATCTCGAATATCTTTAAGTCCCTGACCCCGCGGTTAATATTATGGCTCATCACGTTCAAAATGCCCGGAAGAAGGGCAGGGCGCATCAGTTCCTGTTCCGCGCTCATCGGATTTTTTATAGGTATCGTCGTAGAAAGGTCCACTGAGGCCATATTCAGCACCTGTTTCCCGAGGAGTCCGTAAGTGATGACCTCGTTCAGCCCCAGTGATGTAAGTGTTTCTTTGACCTTATCCTGCGCCTTCCAAGAAAGAGATTTTCTCTCAGGATTTGAGATTATCCTGGGTATAGTGAGGCCTATATTTTCATATCCGTATATGCGGGCGATCTCTTCAACAAGATCCATCTCATACTTCAAATCCCCTCTAAAGCTGGGGATCGATACCTTAAGCACGCCTTTTTTGGAAGAAGAGCTTTTCAATGAAAGAGCTGATAGTATCTTTTTTACCCGGCTCTCGCTTAGCTTAAGATCAAGCACTCTATTGGCCTTATCCGCTCTAAGGGTTATCGTCCTGTCCCTGCCGGGCTTAACCCCTTTGTCGAGGAGGCCGCATATCTCCCCTCCGCAGATCTTCGCTATTAAGAGCGCGGCTCTATCGGAAGCGGAAAGCACCATGCCGGCGTCTACGCCTCTTTCAAACCTGTAGCTGGACTCTGAGGCCAGGGTAAGCCTGTAAGAAGTCCTCCTGACGGAAACCGGATCAAAATAAGCGCTTTCAAGAAGTATATCCTTTGTGCCGGTAGAGACTTCCGTATCCAACCCGCCCATGACTCCGCCTATCGCGATAGGCCTTTCCTTATCAGCGATTATGAGCATATTCTTTTCCAGTGGCTTTATTGACTGGTCGATGGCGGTGATCTTCTCGCCGGATCTAGCGCGTCTTATTATAATTGACTTGCCGAGTATCTTATCGTGATCAAAGGCGTGCATGGGCTGGCCAAGCTCAAAAAGCACAAAGTTTGTGATGTCAACTACGTTATTGACCGGCTTGAGCCCCATAGAAATCAGTTTATCTTTCAACCAGGCGGGAGACTCCCCCACCACTACGCCGCGTATGAGCCGCGCGGTATATCTGGGGCACAGGTCCTTATCTTTGATCTCGACGGCAAAGTCAGGCTTGCCGGCCTTTTGCTTCTTCATCTTTAAGGGCGGCATTTTGATTTCCTTGCCGGTCAGGGCAGCCAGTTCGCGGGCCAGCCCGATATAGCTCAGGCAATCGCTTCTATTGGGCGTTATCTCTATATCCATGATAGGATCGCCGCCCATATCATCGACGGCCTTGACCTCGCTACCGCTCATAGTAAGAAGCTTTACGACATCATCCAGCGGCTTCTTTACGTCTATGTATTCTTTCAGCCAGTTATAGTTTATTTTCATAACTCATCCAAATAATAGAAATAATGATCAGCATTATCATTATAGCATGTTTTAAGCAATGTTGATCTTCTCTCGCTCCACAAAAATACATCGTGGAAGTTCGGTCATTGCCTCAAAACACGCTCCGGATTTGGACAAAACTAAGGTCGTTCGACCGGGGAACCCTCCGGAATTCCCAGCGTTGTTATTGCGGGGTCAGTTCCGGTCTCCCTCGGTCTCACTCCCAAGTTTTGTTTCCAAATCCTCCGCTATGGTTTTGAGTCAAGTGCCCGAACTTCCACTATACATTTATCCCGCTCGAGATTTTTGACGCTCTGCTCAATAACAAACAATTCGAGAGTTGCATGATAAATCCTGAGTTTAGTTATAAGCAATGTTGATATTCACGAGCGAATCAAAAATTTAGCCTCGAGCAAGCAAAAAATCGGTTTCTAAAAGGACGGTCGATGTCCGGTAGCACTTACTACGCTCCGGTCCTTCGCTTTGTAAAGCAAAGCGAAGGATGAGCCGACGCGGTAGCGTCAGGCGAGTTCGACCGTCCCCGATTTTTTGCGCCGCGAGAGGCGTTAAAAATTTTTGTTGAGCAGAGTGGATATCAACATTGCTTACACACTATCACTTATTTCGCTTTAACAATGATCAAAACTGCTTCAAAAAACGCAAATCATTCTCGTAAAATATCCTTATATCTCCTATGCCCCACTTGAGCATCGCTATGCGCTCCACGCCCATACCGAAGGCAAATCCTGTCCACTTATCCGGCGAGTAACCGACCGCCTCAAAGACCTTCGGATTCACCATGCCCGCGCCCAGGATCTCAAGCCATCCCTTCCTCCCGCATACCCTGCAGCCCTTGCCTTTACAGATCATGCAGGAGACATCCACCTCCACGCTGGGCTCTGTAAATGGGAAAAAATGCGGCCTGAATCTTGTCTCTGTGCTCTTACCGAACATCTCCTTGCAAAATAGATCGAGAATACCCTTTAAATCGGAAAATTTAATATTTTTATTCACCATCAGGCCTTCGATCTGATGGAACATGAACGAGTGCGAAGCGTCTGTCGCGTCAGGCCTGAATACCTTACCCGGCGCGATGATCTGCAGGGGCGGTTCTTCCTTTTCCATTATCCTTATCTGGACTGTGGAGGTCTGGCTCCTGAGCAGTGCCTTGTGATCCGTGCCGGTTCTTTCATGTCTTTCGGCGGCCACATCAAGAAAGAATGTGTGAAATGTCTCGCGTGACGGGTGATCGTCCGGTATATTGAGCGCTGTAAAATTATAATACTCTGTCTCGATCTCAGGGCCCTCTACTATCCTGAATCCCAGGCCTAAAAATACGTCGCAGATCTCGTCGATGGCTTGCGTGAGAGGATGCTTTGAGCCTAAATCAAATTTTGCGCCGGGAAGGGAAGAATCTATCCCGCTTGGCTTGCCGGCCGGTACCGGAGCGCCCGATGCGGATCCTTGCTTAAACCTTCCCTCTATGGAAGCCTTAAGAACATTTATCATCTTGCCCACATACGGCCTGTCCTCAGGAGGCGCGTCTTTAATGGACTTGATCATCTCGGTAAGCGCGCCCTTACGGCCGATATATTTTATCCGCACCGCTTCCAGTTCTTCCTGAGTCCGGACGCTGCTTAAGGCTTCTTTGATCTCTTGTTCCAGCTTTTGTATTTTTTCTTTCATGTTAAGCCGTTTATTATTAATGCTTCTTCTTAAGCTTATCTATATATTCGTTAGAGCCGATGACTACAAGTACATCGTCAGCCTTGATCGCCTCGTCGGCCTTCGGGGCTACTTCTATTTTTTCCCGCTCTTTTGACTCACCCAAGCCTTTGACTTTTCTTTTAAGGGCGATGACATTTATGCCGTGCTTTGCCCTTATATCAAGTTCCCTCAAGGTCTTCCCGACAAAATCAGGCGGAGAGATTATCTCGACTATGCTTGAATCGCCTGAAAGATCGATGTGATCAAGGACTTGCGGCGAAACAAGCGAGTTGGCCACCCTATGGCCCATGTCCCGCTCAGGCATTACTATGCGCGTGGCGCCTATTTTACTCAATACGGTCTTATGATCATCTGACATCGCTTTCGCGACTATCTCTTTTATCCCCATCCCCTTCAGCGTCAATGTAATAAGAATGCTCGCCTCCAGGTCTCCGATAGCCACTACCGCCACATCTACGTCCTGTACGCCAAGCGCCTTTAAGGCCTTGTCGTCTCTGGCATCCACGCACACCGCCTGGCTGATCATCTCCGACATCTCCTGGACTATCTGCTCGCTGGAATCTATGCCGATGACTTCTTTTCCCTTTTTACTCAAGGTCTGCGCGAGGCTTGCACCAAATCTGCCTAATCCGATAACCGCGAATTGTCTCATCTTTGCCCCCTTTATCATCCGACCATTAATTTTTCTTCGGGATAGGAGAATACGAGCTTCTCCTCACGTATGGCGATCGCAAGGGCCATAGTCAGCGGCCCTATCCTTCCGATGAACATAGTCACCGTTATCAAGATCTTGCCTAATGCCGTAAGCCCGGGAGTAACGCCTGTTGTCAGCCCCACGGTCCCAAAAGCGGAAGTGACTTCGAATAAGGACCTGATGACCAGGTCTTTCGTCCCGAGATTATTCTTCTCGAATATTATAAACAAAAATGTGGCGAGTAATATCCAGCCGACGGCAAGAATAAATATGAGGATGGCTCGCCGCACGATCGTTCTGGGTATAGTGCGGCCGAACATGAATACCTTTCCTCTATTCTTGCTCATAGTCCAGGCTGTGGCAACGACAACCGCGAATGTGCAGGTCTTTATGCCGCCGCCCGTCGAACCGGGGGAGGCGCCTATAAACATAAGAAACACTAAAAGCACGAGTGTGCCTGGCGCCAGCTTCGATACGGGTAATGTATTAAACCCTGCTGTCCTGGAGGTCACTGACTGAAAAGCGGACCCCAGCAACTTATCTTTAAACGGCATCGCCTTCATCGTGTTGCCGCTTTCAAGAAAAAATATAAGGCCGGCGCCCGCTATTATCAGGACAAGCGATGTCGTAAGCACTATTTTGGATTGAAGGCTGATGCGCGGCTTTCGGTATGTCCGCTTGGAGAATATTCCTTTGATGACATCCAGTATGACCACAAAACCTATACCGCCCAGGAATATAAGGAAGATCATTATCAGATTTATATAAATATCCCCTTTAAAATCCATAAAACTGTTGGAAAAGAGCGAAAATCCGGCGTTACAAAAAGCCGAAACCGAATGGAATACGGATTTAGCCAGCCTCTCCTGCATGGGCCAGGTTTCAGTATAACTCCATCTTAAAAACAAGAGAGATGCGCCTATTAATTCTACAGCTACGGTAAGGCCGATGATATACTTTATGAGCCTCTTTGCCCTGTACCCCCTGGTATGATCAAGGGCGCCCTGGATAACATCATATTCCCTTAAGGTGAGCCTTCTGCCAAGGATAACCGCGAAAAACGTGGATAATGTCATTATTCCCAGGCCGCCCGCCTGAAATAGAAGAAATATGACCGTTTGTCCGAAAGGGCTCCAGTCGTGCGGAGTATCGCGCACTATTAAGCCGGTGACGCATGTCGCGCTTGTCGCGGTAAATATCCTGTCCACCAGGCTTATGCCGCCTTTAGCGCCCTGAGCTACAGGCAGGCTCAAAAGCAATGTGCCTATAACGATTGCCAGAAAAAAACTCAGCGCTACCGCCTGTGGCGGCTTCAGCTTCATCCATTGACTCCTTGTCATCCAAAGGGGCACGTCCCCATACGCTCTATTTACTGCCCAGCGCCTTCTTGGAAGCCTCTACCAGCTTATCAAACCCGGTTTTGTCGTGAGCGGCTATCTCGGCAAGCATTTTTCTATTGATGACGGCATTCGCTTTTTTGAGCCCGTTCATAAATTTGCTGTAAGAGATATCGTGCGCTCTGCAAGCCGCGTTGATCCTTGTTATCCAGAGGCCTCTAAAATCTCTCTTGCGGGCCTTTCTGTCTCTATAGCTATAGGCCATTGCTCTGGCAACAGACTCTTTTGCCGTCCTGTGCAGCCTGCTGCGCGCGCCATACTGGCCCTTTGCCAGCTTCAATACTCTTTTTCTTCTTCTCTTGGATGCCGCTGCGTGTTTTACTCGTGCCATGGTTTCTCCTTTTATCCGTAGGGCAGCTGTCTCTTTATCCTTTTCACAAATGACGATGAGACAAGCGTTCCTCTTCTAAGCCGCCTTTTTCTTGCTCTCGTCTTTTTAGTCAATATGTGGCTGCGGCCGGCTTGCGTTCTCTTGATCTTTCCTGTTTTAGTGATCTTAAACCGCTTAGCCACTGCTTTTCTTGTTTTTAGTTTAGGCATGTATTTCTCCTGTGTTAGTTATAAATACGGTTTACGGTTCATGGTTTACGGTTTACGGAACAACCCCCGGATTTTAAAACCGTACACCGTTAACCGGATACCGTAAACCGGATAAACGAAATATCAACCAATCTATTTAGGCGTGAGGAACATGACCATGAATCTGCCTTCGAGCGACGGATGCTTTTCCACTTTGGCGATCTCGCTTAGATCCGTCATGAGCCTTGCCATAAGCTGCCTGCCCACATCGGTATGCGCCATCTGGCGCCCCCGGAATATCAGAGTGACCTTAGTCTTGTCACCCCGCTCCAGAAAACGCTTTAGATGCCGCAGCTTTGTCTGGTAGTCATGCTCTTCGATGTTCGGCTTCAGCCTGATCTCTTTGATATGTACTACCTTCTGCTTCTTCCGCGCGAGCCGCTCTTTCTTTTCCTGTTCGTATTTGAACTTGGAAAAGTCCATTATGCGGCACACGGGCGGCTTGGCGGCCGGAGCAACTTCGACGAGGTCAAGGTTGCTGTCCTTGGCCATCTTTAAGCCTTCGTTGACCGGCATGACTCCTGCCTGCTCACCGCTCTCGCTTATTAGCCTGATCTCCTTCGCGCGTATACTCTCGTTGATCCTTACTCTGATCTGAATAGAAATCACCCCCTGTTCTATTTTTTATTATCTATCTCGTCCCCGGCGCGTTTCAGGAAATCCTTCATCTTCATCGTGCCAAGGTTACCTTCTTTTTTAGACCTTACCGCCACTGTCCCGGTCCCGGTCTCTTTTTCCCCTACGACCAGCATGTACGGGATCTTTTCGAGTTCCGCCTCTCTGATCTTCTTCTGCATCTTCTCGTCCCGGATGTCAACCTTTGCCCTCAATCCTTCCGCGGCCAGTTCTTCCTTTAAGGCCTCAGCGTAACCGTTCTGGCTGCTTGAGATAGGGATGACCGCGATCTGTACCGGCGCAAGCCACAGCGGGAACTCTCCGGCGTAATGTTCTATTAAAGTACCTATGAAACGCTCTATACTTCCCAGTATCACCCTATGCAGTATGATAGGCCTATGCTCCTTGCCGTCGGCGCCTATATATGTCAGGTCGAATCTCTCCGGCAGGACAAAATCGCATTGTATCGTAGCGCACTGCCACGGGCGCTTCAGGGCGTCTTTGATCTTTATGTCGATCTTCGGCCCGTAAAAAGCGCCTTCGCCCTCGCATATATTATATTCAAGTTTTTTCCGCTTAAGAGAATTTATCAATGCCGCCTGAGCCGCGTCCCAATCCTCTTCTTTGCCGATATATTTAGGGGGCCTGGTGCTTATTTCGATATCAAGGTCTTTGAAACCGAAAATATCCATTACGTCTTTGACAAAATCGATGACCCTTACGATCTCATCCTCTACCTGCTCCCTTAAGCAGAAAATATGCGCGTCATCCTGCGTAAAGCCCCTTACCCTTAAAAGGCCGTGGAGCACGCCGGATTTCTCGTGACGGTAGACGTCCCCGAGCTCAAAATATCTAATAGGCAATTCCCTGTAGCTTCTGAGGCTTGATTTATACGTAATCATATGCCCCGGGCAGTTCATGGGCTTGATGGCGAACTCTTTATTCTCCATCTTAAAGATGTACATATTCTCTTTATAATAATCATAATGGCCGGACTGGATCCATATGTCGCTCTTCAATATGTGCGGGCCTCGTACTAATTCGTAACCTCGCTTTAGATGTTCTTTTTTGATAAAGTCTTCGATGATGCTCCTGAGCATCGCGCCTTTGGGATAATATAGTACGAGTCCGGCGCCGATATTATCCTGTATGGTAAAAAGCTTGAGCGATTTGCCGAGCTTGCGATGATCTCTTTTTTTGGACTCTTCGACAAAATGTAAATACTGCGAGAGCTGCTTCTTCTCCGGGAAGGCTGTGCCGTAAATACGCTGAAGCATCGGATTATTCTCGCTGCCGCGCCAATAAGCGCCCGCGATAGAGAGAAGTTTAAAATTTTTCACCTCTCCAGTAGACCCCACGTGAGGGCCCTTGCAAAGATCCGTGAATTTGCCGTGCTTATATATAGATACCTTTTCATCCGGAAGACCTTTTATGAGCTCCACTTTATATTTCTCGCCCATTTTCTCGAAAAGTTTAAGCGCCGCGTCCCTGCCCATATCCTCATGCGTGAAGGCGCCGCCTTCCGAGATTATCTCCCGCATCACTTTCTCTATTTTGACGAGGTCCTCCGGCACAAAAGGCTCTTCCCGGTCAAAATCATAATAGAACCCGTCCTCGATCGCCGGGCCCATACCGAGCTTTACTTCCGGGTACAACTGTTTCACCGCATCCGCCATGATGTGCGACGCGCTATGTCTTAGCTTCTCGAGATCCATGAACCGTCCTATATGTAAATGTCTATCTTGTAAACTGGTGCCGGGAGAGGGACTCGAACCCACAGGTCCTTAACGGACAATGGATTTTAAGTCCATCGTGTTTGCCAATTTCACCATCCCGGCATTTATTTGTATAAGTGAGGTTACGTAACGTTACAGCTCTCTGGTTGTTCGCATATCGTTAATCGTTTATTGTTGATCGTATATTCGGTTTTCGGTTCTCGGTTTACGGTTTTCGGTAAAAGAATCCGAGAACCGAACACCGAGAACCTATAACCAAATTACGAGCGCCTCTCGAGAAATAACAAACAATTCAAGAGCACAGTAACATACGTGGAATGCTGGTGGGCAGCACAGGACTCGAACCTGTGACCCCTACCATGTCAAGGTAGTGCTCTAACCAATCTGAGCTAGCTGCCCGCATTCGTGAATTTGGAGGCGGCGAGCGGATTCGAACCGCTGCATTAGAGTTTTGCAGACTCCTCCCTTAGCCCCTTGGGTACGCCGCCATATTTGTCAAATAAAACACTGTTTCGAATAAAAAAGCACTTAAGATTGCTTACCTACCTTAAGTGCTTTTTTTAGCATTAGTTCTTGAACATTACCCGTAGACCTTAGTCTTTTTAATTCTGGCCCGCCAATTGACTCCAGTCTGTTACATCAGTAGTATAAAGAACGCCTGTGCTACTGCCAGGTGTCCACTTTACATGGCCTCCCACAAACAAGACGTTTACGCCCCCTTGGCCGTGATTATCGTCATCCGCCACAACACCGCCCGCCGCAATGCCGTTATCAGAACCTATTGGCATTGTTGAGCGGTTCGATTCATTCAGGCCCATGTCATACGCGTAGCTGGAATTGCTAAGGGTTATTCCGTCAGAGATAGCATCCGTTGCCTTGTCGTCACTCGGACAATCAAATATCTGTGCCGTATCAAGATAAGTGCTATATAAAACACCTAACGCCTGATATTGAAAAGCAACCCCCACACCTGCAAGTTCCGGAAACTTCTCTTCCCAGTCCGCCGCATAAAGGTGAAGTGCTACACCGATCTGCCTTAAGTTACTCGCGCACCCTGTGCGGCGTGCCTTCTCTCTCGCCTTTTGCACGGCAGGCGTTAAAAACGCTGCAAGAATACCTATAATTGCGATAACCACAAGAAGCTCTATGAGGGTAAATCCCCATGCCCTTCTTTTCAAAAAAAACATATCCGCCTCCTATTTTGTTAGTAGACCATTAAATGATAAAGATAATTATATTACCTAAAGGATACCATAGGGACATTGCTTTGTCAAGGGTAAATAATTACCTGATATCACATTCGATAATCCTCGATATTTTCGATAATAAGACGGGCAATACTGCGCTTGGATCTGCCCTTTAGAACGCTCATCTTGCCGTTTTTATCGACTATAGCGACATCCTTAGCCCCCCGGCCAAATGGATCCAGCCCTTTTGCCGCCTGATTTATCACGATAATATCTAAATTTTTTGATTTTAACTTTTCCCGCGCGTTTTCAATAGGATTGTTAGTTTCCAGTGAAAAACCCACAAGAATCCTTCTGCCCTTCTTTCTGCCAAGGGCGGCAAGTATATCAGGATTTCTCTTCAGTTTTAAATAAACGGTATCCTTAGAAGCTTTTTTTATCTTCTGTTTAGAAACAGCGGCCGGCCGGAAATCAGAAACAGCAGCCGTCATTATAACACAATCGGCTCTTTTGAAAAATCTCAGCACTTCTTTTTTCATCTGGCGCGCGTCTTTGATCCGGACAAACCTGATACCTTTCGGAGGAACAAGAGCTGTAGGCCCGCTAATAAGTATTACTTTATAGCGCTTTCTCTTCGCCTGGCGCGCGAGTTCGAAACCCATTCTCCCCGTCGAATGATTCGACAGAAAACGCACCGGGTCCAGAGGCTCTATAGTGGGGCCGGCTGTGATAAGGATGGTTTTACGCGGCGGCTTTCTGGTCATTTTAGAGATTTTTTTACGGCTTGGATTATATCTTTGAGGTCAGCAATGTGGCCTGTGCCCGCATAACCGCAGGCAAGATGTCCCCGTTTGGGGCCTACAAATTTATATCCGAATCTTTTGAGCCGGGCAATGTTTTCCTGCGTGGCTTTATGGTTATACATCCTGTCATTCATCGCGGGAGCGATGACTACCGCGGACTTAGCGGATAAAACGGCCGCGCTTAACGCGCAATCAGCCGACCCTTGAGCAAGCTCAGCGATAATATCAGCGCTCGCCGGGGCTATCAGTATGACATCCGCCCATTCAGCCAGTGATACATGACAGACATCCCATTTTTCAGGCAGCTCAAACATATCAGTCACCACCTTATTCCCGGATAAGGTCTGCAGGGTAAGGGGTGTTATAAAATGTCCGGCGTCACGGGACATCACAGCCTTCACATCATGGCCCTTTTTTCTAAGCGCGCCTATAATATCGCAGCTTTTATATGCCGCTATACTTCCTGAGACTCCCAGCAATATATTTTTTCCGGCCATCAGTCTTTGCTTTCTGTTACCTCGTAGTTTATCTTGCCCTGTTTGATCTCCTCAAGCGCTACAGTGGACAGCTTTACTTTGGGGCCTAATTCCACAAGCATCTGGCTGCCATGATTAAGTTCAACTGCCCGTCGAGAAGCAAGGTTGACTAGCTTATATCTTGAGCTTACCTGCTTCAATAGGTCTTCTATGGGGACATCTGGCATATTTTATCCTCTTACCATTATTTTCATTTACCGACCTTGCACCGTTCGGCCTTTATGATGGCCTTCAGTTTGCCGGTAGCCTTACTTAGATTATCATTTACCACGTTATATGTATACATGGGCAGATACGAAAGTTCTATTCTGGCTATTTTTATCCTCTTCGATATCTCAAAGTGGTCGTCTGTCTTCCTGTTCCGCAGTCTTTTTTCAAGCTCCGTTATGGACGGAGGCGTAATAAAAATAAATGCCGCCGAGGGAAAGAGTTTCTTTATCTTCATCGCGCCTTTTACGTCGATCGCGAGGACTACATCAGTGCCTTCGTCAAGGAGCTTTAATACATTATCCTTAGGCGTGCCGTAATAAAACCCGAAATTCCTGGCCCACTCCAGCATGTTGTTTTTTTTCTTGTGCCTTTCGAATTCCTCCGGAGTGACGAAAAAATAATCCCGCTTGTTTTTCTCGCCTCGCCGCGGCGGCCGTGTTGTAAAGGATACCGACCGCCTGATGCGCGGCATCCTCTCGAGGAGCCTCTCGCACAGCGTTGTCTTGCCGCATCCGCTCGGCGCTGATATTATAAAAAGCTTTCCCGGTCTCTTTTTCATAAAAAACTTATAAATATTTTCAATTATGGATGTTACGAAAGGTTACGTAAGGTTACGAAAAGTTACGATATGTTACAACATCCCTGGTTATTGGTTGTTCATATATCGTTAATCGTTTATCGTTGATCGTATATCGTTTTTGTTGATGTCCTCCACCGGATTTGTACGATTAACGATCAACGATATACGATAAACGAATTACAAGCGTTCTGCGAAATAACAAACGATTCGAGAGCACATGTAATATTTATGGGAATGAGTGAATATCACCAATACAAAGAACCGTTACTCTATGTTCTTCACCTGCTCGCGGATCTTCTCTATCTCACTCTTAATCTTTATGACGTGATTTGATATCTGGAAATCGCTGGACTTCGCGCCGATGGTATTTGCTTCTCTCATAAGCTCCTGCCCTATAAAATCCAGCGTCTTTCCCGTTTCTCCTCCGGAGTGCAGGAATTTCTCGAAGTTTTTCACGTGGCTCGCGACCCGTATCATCTCCTCGGTCACATCGCAGTTTTTGGCGTAGATGGCCACTTCCTGAGCCAGGCGGACTTTATCCACGGCGACTCCGCCGGACAATTCCTTTACTCTCTTGGAGAATTCGCTCTTGTAATGCCTGACGCTGACCTTCGACCTTCTCTTTATGAAATTGATATGCCTTTTTATCTTCTTTGTCCTGTAAAGAAGGTCTTTTGAGAGGTTCCTGCCCTCCCTTGCCCTGGATGCTTCAAGCAGCTCGAGCGCCTCGTCAAGCGCCTTCTTTAAATTCCTCCATAGCAAATGCATTTTTACCATGGAATCGCTGTAGGTAAGGACTCCGGGGAACGCTATTATACGGTTTAAGTCCACTTCCCCTTTTATACCTTTTGATCTTTTGAATTTCCCGATCTCTTTTAATAAAGAAGACGCGAGCGCGTCGTCCAGGACTATTCTTTTTGTTCTTTTGGCCGCGTCCTCATAGTTGACCGCCATGTGCACCCTGCCGCGTTTTATTCTTTTTTGCATATATTCGCGGATCCTATCCTCGAATATAAAAAGACCGTTCGGCAACTTTGAGCTGAGATCGAAAAACTTATTGTTTACCGTTTTTATCTCTATCTTGAACGCTCCGAACCTGCCGCGCGATTCCCCCCGGCCGTAACCGGTCATGCTTTTTATCATATCTATTCCCAGATCCTTTTTTTGCAAGATGTTACATGCTCTTCTTTGGTCTTATAGATATCCTCAATTATTTCATCGGGCTCAAACCAGAGCTTGATCTCCCGCTCAGCTTCTTCTTTTGTGGCGGAGGCATGGATCACATTCTCGTAAACGCCTTTTGTGGTTATCCTTCCGTAGGCCCCTCTTATGGAAACAGGGTCCGCCTCTTCCGGATTAGTCGCGCCGCAGATCTCCTTGACCTTATTTATAGCGCCGGGGCCGTAGTACACCATTGCCATTACTTTGCGCTTATGAAATTCCCCGACGATATACCTGATAAGCTCATCAAAAAACGGCTTTTCTTTCATGTGGCAATAATGTTCTTCGGCAAGCTCTCTCGGAACTCTGACGATCTTTGCCGCTATTATATCCAGTTTTGTCTCTGATAGGCGCGCGAGAACGTTTCCTGTGAGGGATTTTTTCAAGCCATCGGGCTTGATGAGTACCAATGTCGGTTCGGGCATTTATCCTCCGCATAAATGTACTTAAAAATGCATTGTACCAGCAAACATAAATTTAGTCAATATTTTTTTGTAACAACTTAAATAATATGGGGTTACCTCATTTTTATTAAATTGTAGACCCTCTCAAGGTCTTCGAGTGTGAAATAATCCACCACTATCTTGCCTCTTTTTTTCCCGTGTTGTATCTTTACCTTTGTGCCAAGAAAACGTTGGAGCTCTTCCTCAAAAAACATGACCTTATGATCTCTTGTTTTCGGGGCTTCTACATGGGACATCATAGCTTTTTTCCTGCTGACTATATTCTCAGTTTCCCTTACTGAAAGCCCATTGCGGACTACGCGGTTTGCCAACTTCATAATAGTGTGCTCTCCTGTAAGAGCGAGCAGCGCGCGGGCATGCCCCATAGTAAGTTCATTGTTCGAGACAAGTTCCTGAACTCTCCGCGGAAGCCCGAGCAACCGGATCGTATTAGAGATAGTCGTCCTGTCCTTGCCCACAGCCCTTGCAACCTCCTCCTGGTTGAAGCCGAACTCGTTCATCAGCCGATTGAAGGCCTTGGCTTCCTCTATCGCATTAAGCTCTTCCCGCTGGATGTTTTCTATCAAAGATAGCTCAAGCGCGCCTACATCGCTTACTTCCTTCACTATAATGGGGATCTGAGTAAGATCCAGCTCTTTTGCGGCCCGTAATCGCCTCTCACCCGCAATAAGCTCATAATCGCCGTCCTTCTCTCTGACTATTACAGGTTGGATCACACCCTTTTCCCTTATGGACTGTACGAGCTCATCCAGCCTCTTTTTATCAAAGTTCTCCCTGGGCTGGAAAGGGTTCGGTTTTATGCGATTAACATTTACAAGAGAGTCGCTGACATTCTTGTGAGTTTCTTCAACGCGCTCCGGTATCAAAGCGCTGAGTCCTTTGCCTAATGCTTTTTTTTCCATGTAGGGTCTCCTTATTAAGGCGGTGTTCGGTTTTCGGTGTTCGGTTTTCGGGAAAAGGATCCGAGAACCGAGAACCGAGAACCGCTTATACTATTAACAAACCTCAATCCCTATTCCCCAGAACTCTCTGTTGTCTCTCCCACCAAATTATCTATAACATTCCTATTATCAACGGCTTGAGATATTTCTAATCCTTGAACTTCCTGAGCTAATTGTTGATATTTTTTTGCCCCTATGGAGGCCATATCATAAAGCGCGATCGGCTTTCCAAAGCTTGGCGCTTCCGTGAGCTTGATGTTTCTGGGGATCACTGTCTCGTAGACCTTATCCTTGAAATAGTTCCTTGCCTCAGCTATGACTTCGCCGGTCAGCTTTGTTCTATAATCAGCCATAGTCAAAAGCACGCCCTCTATCTGTAACGATGGATTAAGATTCTGCTGTACAAGCCCGAGCGTCTTTGTCAATTGCCCGAGTCCCTCAAGCGCATAGAATTCACACTGGATTGGTATTAAAACGGAATCTGACGCTGTAAGGGCGTTTACTGTCAGAAGGCCCAATGATGGGGGTGAATCTATGATTATAAAATCAAACGAGTCTTTTATCGCGATCAGCGCATTTTTAAGCTTGTATTCCCGGCCTATTGCCCCCACTAATTCCACCTCCGCACCTATCAGGTCTAGATTAGAGGGTATAATGGACAAATTTTCGATCTCCGTCTGCATTATAGTGTCACTGATCTCGGTCTTCCCCAACAATGCATGGTATATGGTGTATTGCAACGCGTTTTTGTCAATGCCGACTCCGCTTGAGGTGTTGCCCTGGGGATCCGCGTCTATTAGGAGGGTCTTCCTGCCGTCTAAAGCAAGAAAGGCGGAGAGGTTGACAGCGGTTGTTGTCTTCCCCACTCCGCCTTTTTGATTGCAAATTGCTATGATCTTGCCCATAAAATATCTAATTTTCCAGATGTTCCACATGGAACACCTACTGCAAATCTTATAAGCTAGTATATACTAATAAAAGAGTTATGTCAAGAGGTTTGCTCAGAATTATCCGGTTTAAGCGTGACCTTCACTTTAGCAAGCTTGTTGCCGTTCATCCCGAATAGACCCTTGTTCTCTTCAGATAATATCTGTATTTTAACCTGGTCCTTAGATACCTTTAGCTTCTTGAGGGCGAGGCCTATGGCCTCTTTTGTCGTCTTACCCTCTACCTCTATGCTCTTTTGCTGTGTCATGTTCCTACCTTTTAACGGTGCATTATAACACGCTGCTCAAACATTGTCAACACTGTGTTTGTAAGCCAGTACAACACCAGTCCGGATGGGAAGCTATACATGATAAACAAAAACATGACCGGCATCAATACCATCATCTGCCGCTGCTGTTTAGCTTGCGGGCTCTCTTCCCCGCCTTTTTTTGTAGACATCTTTTGCTGGAATACCATGGCCACAGCCATTAAAATAGGTAGAATATTTACGCTACTACCTATCGCCGGTAAAGAAAAAGGAAGCGGCACTCCATCCGGCATTGATAAATCCTTGATCCATAAAAAGTGGGCGCCTCTAAGCTCTATAGAGCGCATTAAACCCTGATAAAGGGCTATAAACACAGGTATTTGCAAGAAAAGTGGTAAACATCCTCCCATTGGGTTGACATTATATGTTTTATAAAGCGCCATCATCTCTTTATTCAGCTTGTTAGGATTATCTTTGTGTTCACTTCTAAGTTTTTCCATATGCGGCTGGATCTCTTGCATCTTCTTCATGGATTCATAGCTTTTGCGGGACAAGGGGAATAACGCAAGATTAACAAGGGCAGAAAGTAATATTATAGACACGCCCCAATTTCTGAAGACGCGATGGAAAAGAGCGAGGCCGGATACAAGGATCTGGCTGATGCCTCCGAAAAAGCCATAGCTAAGTGCTTCCTGCAATTCGTACGGCTTAAGGAATTCCTTCTTAGTCGGCCCGGCAAACAATAAATAACTATGCGATGTACCCGTATTTGGATCGACTCTAAATTTACTCAACTTTATGCTAGACAATATGTTATTATCCTTTGTCTCTGACAACACAAGGCCTTTTGTAGGCGCGGAAGGCTTTGTTATAACTGAAAAATACTTGTTTTGTAGGCCTGCATAATTGACCGTTCCCTCTACAGTGACCCCTTCCCCCTTTTTCCCATTATCTCTCCTCGCCTTCCCTGATACATGGGATACGAGCTGCGCGTATCTTCTATCGAGCCGGGTCGGTATGTCAATATTGGAACCCGCTACTATTGAGTACTCGGCATACACCGGCTGCATAGTCGGGTTGAATATATAAATCTCTAATTCTATGTGGTAGGATAAGTTATGGAATATATATTTTTTTACTATCTGAAGCCCTGTAGAGGTTTCTCCCCTGAATACGACCTTATTCCTTTCTTCAGTGGCCTGGTACCGCAGACGTGATATGTGGGGCGTATCAAACCCGTCCAGATTAAAAATGCCCTCTTCAGGAAGTTCAATATCTACCAGCTTAAAGGCTTCATCTTTGCCCGGGGGCGGATATTCCTTAAGAGAAATACTTTTTATGCAACCACCTACATTGCTTAGAGTTACAACATATTTATCAGTTTCTATAGTAGTGGTTTTCCCTGGGGTTACATCATAGTTCTGGGAAATGGCTTCCGCCGCATAGTCTGCTCTGATCGGCGATGCTCCTGATCGCTCTGCCGGCATCCTCCCAATGACATCTGTAGTTTTGGGCTCTGCCGGCACCGTATTGTAAGCATCCGGATAGCGATTTGAAATATAAAATTGATAACCAAAAAGAATTACGGCAGCTATAACAACGGCCATGATCGTCCTTTTATCCATCTAATCTATCTCCTTAGCTTTTATTGCCGGTTCAACAGGGTCATATCCCCCACCGGAAAAAGGGTTACATCGCAATATTCTCCGGATACCCAAAAACAGCCCCCTTGCCGCGCCCTTAGTCTCAACCGCTATTTTGGTATATTCAGAGCAAGTCGGGCAATACTTACATGTTGGTAACATGTATGATGACAAATAGTTACGATAAAAATTAATACACTTTATGATTACCCGCTTGATCATAATATCTTTGCCCGCTTCATCAATCGCCTTAATTTTTCGTCCACACTTTTGTACTCCACGTTATCCGGCAACGGCCTTCGTACGATGATTATAAGGTCATGCGCGGCGGCGGCCATATCCTTCTTGTTCTGCCTAAAAAACTCTCTGACCAGCCGCTTCGCCCTGTTTCTTTTATGCGCCAGCGGCATCGTATATGAACTTACGACTACGCCCAATCTATGACGGCCTGTGTTGTTTTCAAGTTTTGTCAATACAAAAGGGCCTTCTTTGAATGATGCCCCGCTTGCCCGGGCCGCCTGAAACTCCCGGCTCTTTCTCACCCTCTCCGGTCTTCTGAACGTCCGGCCGCTCATACAGTAAGTCTGTGCTTACCTTTGCTCCGTCGGTGTCTCAGGACTTTCCGCCCGTGGCGGGTAGCCATGCGCTTTCTGAATCCATGCTTTCTTTTGCGCTTGATATTGGATTTGGGTTTTAATGTTTTTTTCACGGCGAACCGGCTCCTTTCATTGATCCCCGTTTGCACACAGAAATTGTTCCGTAATTATATCATATACAAATTGATAGTCAAGAATAATCTCGAATTTAAAAAAAATCTTCCAACCACTCATTTTTCTTGCAAACGTTTTTTTTGTTTGCTATAATAGCCGCTATCGAGAAATAACTGCCATTGACGCTCAAAAAAACAGGCATCTTTAGGGTGTGATGTGCCTGTACGATTATCGTGTTTTATGCTCAAGATTGCTGTGGATAACTTGTTAATAACTTCTGGATAAATTGCGGATTTTTGGGTTTCCCTCTATGTTTAAGCAGGTTATGTAAAATATTGGTTGTGGATAAGAAAAAGGAATGTGTTATGGAGCAGGCTCATAGCAAGATATGGGACAAGGCGCTTGTCTCGCTGAAGGATAGCATTAACCAGCAGACCTACGAAACGTGGTTACTGCCCATGCGCCTTGTCGGAGTGGGCGAGGAATCGATCACGCTGGGCGTGCCTAATAAATTTTTCAAAAACTGGGTCGAAGAGCACTATTCTGATGTTATAGAGCGTTCCATCGAGACCAGCGGTAATAAAAAGCTTGCCGTAGAACTTGTTATACTCACGGATGAGGGCCCCCGCAAAGAGAGCGCCGAAAACGGGCAAGCCCCGGATAACAGGGTAGAGGGGCCTGCGCCCGACGAGCCTAAAAAACATATATTCCCGTTCTTTTTTAAGAAGGCCCTGCCGAGCGAAGAAACAAAGCTGAACCCAAAATACACGTTTGAAAGTTTTGTCGTGGGCCCGGGTAACCGTTTCGCGCATGCCGCCGCGCTGGCTATAAGCGAATCACCGGCCAAGGCCTATAATCCTTTATTCATCTACGGAAAGGTGGGCCTGGGTAAGACTCATCTAATGCAGGCAATAGGCCACCATATTCTCAAGAACAAGCAGAACATCAAGTGCATATACATAACCAGCGAAAAATTCACCAACCAGCTGATCAACGCCATCCAGAACAGAACGACCTTAAAATTCAGGCAGATGTATAGAAACGTTGACCTGCTATTGATCGATGACATCCATTTTATAGCCGGCAAAGAAGCTACTCAAGAGGAATTTTTCCATACATTTAACACTTTATACGATGCGCACAACCAAATAGTCGTCTCAAGCGACCGTTCGCCCAAGGATATTGCCGCGCTTGAAGAGCGCCTGGTCTCACGTTTTGAGTGGGGCCTGGTCACGGACATACAACCTCCCGATGTTGAGACGCGCATCGCGATATTGCGTCAAAAAGCGGAGAGGGAAGGGGTGGCCGCCCCGGACGATGTGACTTTCTTCATCGCTGAAAAAATAAAGACAAATATCAGAGAACTTGAAGGCGCCCTGATAAGAGTCGCCGCATACGCGAAGCTGGTGGGGCGTGATATTAACTTGGAGCTGGTCAGAGAAGTGCTGAAAGACCTGCTGAAAGAGTCCGAAAAAAAGATCACCATAGAACTGATACAGCAAAAAGTGGCGCACTATTTTGATATCAGGGTCTCTGATCTGAGAAATAAGAGAAGGACAAGGACCATTGTGTATCCGCGGCAGATCGCCATGTACTTATCGCGCGATCTTACGGATTCATCTTTGCCGGAGATTGGAGAGCAGTTTGGGGGAAGGGACCATAGCACAGTCATCCACGCGTATGAAAAGATTGAAAGGGATATAAACTCCAGTGACGATACAAAAAATATGGTGGAGAAGATAAAAGAGAGCATAAAAGGATAATATGTGGATAAGTTGTGTATAAGGGCCCTAATGTTGTCCGCGCAGTGTGATTTTGTTAATACCGGGTATAAATAGATGGATTTTTCAACGTACTTATTCTACTCTAACTCAATAGTATTAAATATTTAATATAGTTATCAACATATCAACAACTATTACTACTACAACTACTATCTTTTTTTAAACTATAAGAACTAAAGAAGAAGGGGGACCTATGAAACTGGAGTGTGATAAAGAAACACTTTTAAAAGGTATATCGACAGTCCAAAACGCTATATCCATAAGGAACACCTTACCTATATTATCAAATATATTACTTGAAACACAAAAAGATAACTTGACTATAATCGGGACAGACCTTGATATAGGTATAATAGAACATATTCCGGTAAATGTAGTAACGCCCGGGTCTATAACCGTACCGGCGAAGAAATTTATGGATATTATAAAGGAGCTGCCGGATGCGCAGATCATATTATCCGTAAGAAAAAATAATATGATGCATATAGCCTGTGAAAATTCTCAATTTAAGATAATGGGTATACCGAAAGATGATTTTCCAAAAATCCCGGAATTTAAAGAAAAGGTCCACATAACCCTGGAGCAATCACTATTACGGACGATGTTAGGTATGACGTCTTTCGCGATAAGCAGGGATGAGACAAGGTATATATTAAACGGTGTTTATATTATTTTAAAGAAAAACATGATCAAAATGGTGGCAACAGACGGTAGAAGGCTTGCTTTAGCTAAGAGGGATATAGACCTGCCTAAAAGCATTGACAAGAAGATTATTATCCCGATGAAAACGGTCCAGGAATTACAGCGGAACCTTAAAGATAATGGTGAGGTATCCGTATTTTTCGGGGATAATCAGGTGATGTTCGATTTTGGAGGCCTGGCCATAATATCAAGGTTGATCGAAGGCGAATTTCCTAATTATGAACAGGTCATCCCCAAAGAGACGAAGGATAAAGTAGTCGTTGGCAGGGAAAAGCTTTTAATGGCGACAAAAAGGGCAAGTTTGCTCACAAGCCAGGATTCGCAGGGCATAAAAATGGACATTGAGAAGGGGAAGCTTGTGATCTCTAAACAATCGCCGGACATAGGAGAGGTGAGGGAAGAGCTTGATGTCGATTATAAAGGCCCGAATTTTTCAATAGGGTTCAATCCCGGCTATATAATCGATGTGCTGAAAAATATGGACGAGGAGTCCATAGGCTTTGAGCTGGAAAACCCTGAAAAACCGGGCGTTATCCGCACTAAAGACAGATATGTGTATGTAGTGTTGCCGATGCAATTATCGTGACAATAAGATCTTATGGGACAAGACGCGGATCGGATAGAGAACGTCATAAAGTCGGTATTCAATAAAATAAACGAGGACGCGAATCCGACCATTGATGAGATAGTGAAGGCATGGAAAGAGGCCGCGGGCGAAAAGGCGGCGCGTCACACAAGGCCCGCTTCTTTAAGAAAGAAAAGGCTTGTTATAAATGTAGACTGTTCAAGCTGGCTTTATGAGCTTACGCTGAAGAAAAAGGATTTATTGTCGGCGCTGCAGAAGAAAGCGGGAGAGGATAAGATAAAGGAACTGCAATTCAGGATCGGGGAGGTATGATGGCGAAACGAGATTCCGAAGGCGGCAAAACAGCGAAGAAAAACGCGCAGGCCGCGAAACAAGGCCAGTATGACGCGAGGACTATCCAGGTCTTAGAAGGTATACAGGCGGTCAGAAAACGCCCCGCCATGTATATAGGCGATACAGGTGCCACGGGCTTACACCATCTTGTTTATGAGGTCGTAGACAATAGTATAGATGAAGCTATGGCCGGGTGTTGTGACGCTATCAAGGTATCTGTGCACGCCGACAACAGTGTCACAGTAGAGGATAACGGAAGAGGCATCCCTGTCGATATCCACAAAACTGAGAAGAAGCCGGCGGTAGAAGTAGTCATGACGACACTGCATGCCGGAGGAAAATTCGACCACAGGGTCTATAAGGTCGCGGGCGGGCTGCACGGCGTGGGCGTCAGCGTTGTTAACGCGTTATCCGAATGGCTTGAGGTGGAAGTGAGAAGAGACGGCAAGGTATTCCACCAGAAATACGAGCGGGGCAGGACAGCTTCCAAGCTAACGGTAATAGGGAAGAGCACCAATACAGGCACTAAAGTCACTTTTAAAGCTGACCCGGAGATATTTAAGAAGACGGATTATAGTTTCGAGGTCTTGACGAACAGATTACGTGAGCTGGCGTTTTTAAATAGCGGATTAATAATAGAGATATTTGACGAGAGAAGTGAAAAGGAGCATAGGTTCCAGTTTGAAGGCGGCATCAGCGCTTTCGTGGAACACCTCAATAAGAATAAAAATCCCCTTCATAAAAAAGTGGTCTATTTCCAGAGAAAAAAAGACAACGTTGATGTGGAGATAGCCCTCCAGTATAACGACGGCTACGCGGAGACTATATTCTCATTTGTAAACAACATCCGCACAATAGAAGGCGGTACGCACTTAAGCGGTTTTAAATCAGCGCTTACAAGGACGATAAATCAGTACGTCAGGAATAAAAAATTAATAAAGGACAACTCCGTCTCGCTTTCAGGCGACGATGTTAGGGAAGGTATAAACTGCATACTAAGCGTGAAGGTCCCTGTCCCGCAGTTTGAAGGGCAGACCAAAGCGAAACTCGGGAATTCAGAGGTGGAAGGTATTGTGGAGGCCGCGACAAACGAAGCGCTCAGCGCCTTTTTCGAGGAAACACCGGCTGTCGCGAACAAGATAGTTGAAAAAGCGGTGCTTGCGGCCAGGGCGCGCGCGGCCGCCAGAAAGGCGCGCGAGCTCACCAGACGTAAAGGCGCTCTGGACTCCGGTTCTTTGCCCGGGAAACTCGCCGATTGCTCGGAAAAAAATCCAGCGCTCTGCGAACTCTATATTGTGGAAGGCGATTCTGCCGGGGGGTGCTTCTCAGGTGAAACAAAAGTAGCCCTTGCAGACGGTAGGAACCTTTCATTTATAGAGTTAGAAAAGGAGTGGGATGGCGGAAAAATAAATTATTGCTATACTATCAAGGAAGATGGCAGTATTGCAATAGAGAAAATAACCCATCCAAGAGCCACTAAGAAAAATGTACCGGTTCTCGAAGTCATATTAGACAATAGCGAGAAAATAACATGTACGCCGGATCACAAATTCATGTTAAGGGACGGATCATTTGTCGAGGCTAAAAACCTGATACCCGAGGCTAGCTTAATGCCGCTCAGGAGGAAGCTCTCGGAGGAAAAAGGCGGGATAGTGGTTGAAAACTCCCCTGGTGATAACGAAGAATTGATTCTGGAAGTAACGAATAATTTTAACCATAAGCTAAAAAGCTCAAGAATGCTGGACAAACGGGTGGATGTTTATGATATAGAAGTGCCAAATACCCATAATTTTGCTCTGGCGAGCGGCATTTTTGTCCACAATAGCGCAAAACAAGGCAGAGACAGGAAATACCAGGCGATATTGCCGATAAAGGGAAAGATACTGAACGTAGAAAAGGCAAGGCTGGACAAGATCCTCTCAAACGAGGAGATACGCACCATAATAACGGCGCTTGGCACGGGGATAGGTAAGGAGGATTTTGATATCACGAAGCTTAGATACGGTAAAGTGATAATAATGGCTGACGCTGATATTGACGGTTCACATATCCGCACACTATTATTAACACTATTTTTCAGACAGGTCCCCGAATTAGTTGAAAAAGGGCACATTTATATTGCCCAACCTCCTCTTTATAGGATTAAACGGGGAAAAAGGGAGGAATATATTGAAACTGAGTCTGAAATGGACCAAATGCTCTTCGAGCTTGGCGCTGAGGATATGCTGGTAACTCGCATAAAGGACAAGAAGAAGATAGAAGGCAAACAATTATCTAAACTGCTTGAAGTGCTGGTGGAGCTCGAGAGGTTAGCAGGGGCTATTAATAGAAAGGGAGTGCCGTTCTCGAAATTTGTGGCAATGAGAAAGAAGAAGGATAAGAAATTGCCCATTTACAAGGCAAGAGTGGAGGGTGAGGACATATTTTTCTATGATGATAAGGAGCTCGCTTCGCTTGTAGGCAAGCTTGAAAAGGACGCGAAGAAGGCAGAAAAGGAAAATGAGGTGCCTGGACAACCTGTGGATATCACAAAAGAGATCGGTTTGGTGGAATTGTTCGAAGCGAGGGAGATAGAAAAGCTAGTTGGGAAATTAGAAAGCTTGAATATGGATATAGAAAACTATGAGCCTGTAGTCGAGGAACAGGTTGGCAAAAATAAAAAAAGCCAAACAAAAGCGAAGCCTATATATGAGGTAGATTCCGATAAAGAGAAGAAAGTGCTATATAGCATGAAAGAATTTATTTCTTATGTGCGTGAGACCGGCAGGCGCGGGATGAGCATCCAGCGCTACAAAGGCTTAGGGGAGATGAACCCGCACCAGCTATGGGAGACCACAATGGACCCGGATAAACGCACGATCCTGCAAGTCACCCTTGAGGATTCGGTCGAGGCGAATGAGATGTTTACGGTCCTCATGGGAGACCAGGTAGAACCGCGCAGAAATTTCATTTATAAGTACGCGCCGGAAGTCAGGAATTTGGATATTTAATATAGGTAGTAGGCGAGGGTGTCAATGTGTCAGAGTGTCATAGTGTCAGGTATAAAATTTTATATATTGGCATGAAAAAAATCCTGATACCCTGGCACTTTGACACCTGACACCCCAAGATGATCGTGAATAAAAAAAGGAATAATCCATGTATACACGTAACGAAAAGGTAATCCCCGTTTATATCGAAGATGAGATGAAGGATTCGTATATAAGTTACGCGATGAGCGTGATCGTAGGGCGCGCTCTGCCGGATGTACGTGACGGCCTGAAACCCGTTCACAGAAGGATCCTTTATGCGATGAAGGAACTGAACCTTGAGCATAATAAATCTTACAAGAAATGCGCAAGAATAACGGGAGAGGTACTCGGAAAATATCACCCCCACGGTGATATTGCGGTTTATGATGCTTTGGTGCGGATGGTTCAGAAATTTTCTTTGCGCTACCCTCTTGTCGATGGGCAGGGGAATTTCGGATCGGTCGACGGCGATCCTCCGGCGAGTCTCAGATATACCGAAGCGCGGCTGGATGCTATAACGGATCACATGCTTGCGGATATAGAGAAAGAGACTGTTGAGTTCATGCCAAACTTCGATGATTCACTGAAAGAGCCCACTGTCCTGCCGGCGGCGTTGCCCAACCTTTTAATAAACGGCTCAAGCGGCATAGCGGTAGGCATGGCCACTAATGTCCCGCCTCACAACCTGTCTGAAGTGGCGGACGGAGTCGCGGCGATGATAGATAACCCGGGGATCGAGACAAAAGAGCTTATGAAATATGTAAGCGGCCCTGATTTTCCGACGGGCGGCATCATCTGCGGCAGGGAGGGCATAGTTGAGGCCTATAAGACCGGCAGGGGGCGGTTGATAGTTCACGCCAAGGCGACCACCGAATCACTCAAAAATGGTAAACAGCAGATACTCATAACAGAGATCCCGTATCAGGTGAATAAGACTAACCTCATTGAGTCTATTGCTAATCTAGTCCAGTCAAAGCGCATTGAGGGCATAAGCGACCTGAGAGATGAATCGGACAAGGACGGCATGCGCATTGTCATCGAACTCAAGCGCGACCAGGAACCGCAGGTAATACTGAATCAGCTTTATAAGCACACCCAGATGCAGACGACTTTTGGCATTATCATGCTGGCGCTTGTAAACAACAGGCCTGAGGTGCTGGGGTTAAAGCCGATCATAGGTCATTATATAGATCATCGTAAAAATATTATTGTCAACAGGACTAAATTCGATCTGAAAAAAGCCGAAGACAGAGCGCATATCCTCGAGGGGTTAAAGATAGCCCTGAAAAACCTGGATAAGATCATCAATCTGATCAAAAAGGCAAAAAGCCCGCAAGCCGCGAAGGAAGCGTTGATGGACAGGTTCGATCTATCTGAAAGGCAGGCGCAGGCGATCCTTGAGATGCAGTTGCAAAGACTGACAGGCATGGAGAGAGAAAAGATAGACATGGAGTATCTTGAGCTTTTAAAGAAGATCGAATACCTAAGGGGCATTCTGGGAAGCGAGGGGAAGGTCCTGGAGATAATCAAAACCGAAGTCAAAGACATCAAGAAAAAATTCGGGGATGAACGCAGGACAGAGATCCTTGGAAAAGTCCAGGAGCTTGAGATGGAGGATCTCATAGCCGAAGAGGACGTCGTGATAACCATAAGCCATTCAGGCTATATAAAGCGGTTCCCCGTATCCTCGTACAGGAAGCAGAAGAGGGGCGGCCGCGGCGTGACAGGCGCGGGCACAAAGGAAGAGGATTTTATACAGGATATATTCATCGCTTCCACGCACGCGAACATGCTGTTTTTCACTGATAAGGGTAGGGCCCATCTTTTGAAGGCCTACGATATCCCGCAGGCAGGTAGGCTCTCGAAAGGGAAATCTATAGTAAACCTTCTCAGGCTGTCCCAGGGCGAGGGTGTAACCTCAAGCCTGGCAGTTAAGGAATTCGAGGAAGACAAAAATCTTGTCATGGTCACGAAGGCCGGCAAGGTCAAGAAGTCAGTCCTTACGGATTTTGCCAACATAAGGCGCGGCGGTATAAATGCGATCAACCTGGGGAAGGACGATGTCTTGATAGGCGTACAGCTGGTGGGAGAGAAGGACGAGATATTCATGGCCACGAGCGAAGGTAAGGCCGTAAGATTCCCTGAAAAACAGGTGCGTCAGATGGGGAGGAACGCTGCCGGTGTGCGCGGGATGAGATTATCGAAAAAGGATGAAGTAGTGGGGATGGTGGTCGTAAGAGATAAAAAGACCACGTTACTTACCATCACTCAGAAGGGTTTCGGCAAAAGGACCGAGGCCTCGGAATACAGGATCCAGTCCCGCGGCGGCAAAGGCATAATCAATATGAAGGTGACTCCCAAGAACGGGCCCGTGGTAAGCCTGAAAATGGTCTCGGATAAGGATGAAATAGTGCTTATTACACAGGGCGGCATGGTAGTGCGCTGCTCCATGAAAGATATAAGGACGACCGGCAGAGCGTCGCAGGGAGTAAAGGTAATCAAGCTTGATACAAAAGACAGCGTAGCGTCGGTCGCCAACGTAGTAAAGGAAGAAGAAGGGGAAGAATAACAAGGGGGTAGGCCATGAAATTCAATGCCAAGGCGCTAGGTTTTAGTGTAGGGGTGATATGGGGGGTAGCCATTGCTCTCGTTACGGTTATCTACCTGTTTTCGGCAAAAACATACGGACAGAATTTTTTATACGCCCTTTCATCTATTTATCCGGGATTTTTGCCAACACCTGCAGGAGCTTTTTTAGGGCTCTGCTACGGCTTTGTTGACGGCTTTATCGGCGGCTGGCTTGTGGCGAAGATGTATAATTTCTTTGCGAAGGAAAATTGAGCTGAGGCAAAATTTTTACGTCCCCATCGTCTAGCCTGGCCTAGGACACAAGCTTTTCAAGCTTGCGACCGGGGTTCAAATCCCCGTGGGGACGCCATAATAAGAATAGACCGCTAAAAGCGGTCTATTCTTATTATGGCGTCCCTTTATCAGAAAGTAAGAACCTATTTAAAGGGTACCCTTTAAATAAAAATTGTCAAAAATTCTTTCCCACTGGCTCGGCAGTGCGCCTGCCTGCACGCTGTAGCGTCTCTAAGAAGAGAAGCAACACGTGCCAGGCGCACTTTGTGTCCTCCTCGCCTGTAGCATATATGAAAGCGTAACATCGGCTCGAAGTCCACACCGCCTCACCCACTAACGTAATAACAGGGGTGGCTTCGGCGGTTTGCCGAGCCATCACCTGAAACCTTTGCGGAAAAGCAAAATTTTCCCCCACCAAAATTTTGCCTTTCTGCTCAAAGAACAAATATCTTTTTTCACCACCTTCTTTTTTGGCAAATTTTGCCCCCACCCAAAATTTGCCCGGAAGGAGGTCAATTTTCAAAAGGCGGATTATTATCCTTGATTACACTGTTATTAGATGTTAGAATAACCATCAAAGAACAGGGTAGCTTTCTTATCCATATTATCATATCAAAGTTTGGATATATATGTCAAGTACCAATTTAGGAAAAAAGATAAAAGAGTTAAGGGGTAAGATAGATATATCTCAGGATCAACTTGCCAAAAAAGCTGATATACCTTTCAGCACCCTCGTAAAAATAGAGGCCGGTTATACCCCAAATCCTTCAATGGAAACGCTTATCAAGATAGCTGATGCCTTTGAAGTAACCATTGATGAGCTCATAGGAAGGAAGAAATAGATTGACATGTCCCAGGTTATAATGGTAAAATCAATATGGTTAAAAATTAAATATAGGCGTGGTGCGTTCGAAGGGGGAGCCTCCACATTAAACAAGTAAAACCTTCGCAAAAAAAAGCGGAGGTTTTTTATATTTATGGCACCTACACTAACAATTCCGAAACAAAAAAAAGTCAATGGCAAGAGCAAATTTCTAGACTCTGGCGAGATCTTAGATCTATTTAAGAAGACGAAGATTTCTTCAGGCTGGAGCTTTGAAGGCGTTACTCGCAGTCAGACCTCTAAGCTTTCTCATTGCTATCACCGCTATCCTGCAAAATTTATCCCACAGTTAGTAGAGAAGTTGATGGATGAATATCTAATCGGCCATGGTCCGTTTCACGTCAATGATTTATTTATGGGTAGCGGAACTACTTTAGCATGTGCCATTGGGAGAGGATATTATGTCAGTGGCACAGATATCAATTATAGCGCGGAGTTAATTACGAGGGCCAAGTGTACTCCAATAGAGCCAATTTTATTGAAAAATAGGGTCGCTAAATTTCTTGAAGACTTGAGCTTTCTAAATGAAGCAGGCTTGCTTTCCTCTAAAAAGTATAAACCCCAGATACCTAAATCAAAACTTGAAAGAATACAATATTGGTTTACGCCAGAAACAATTGAAGAACTAGGTATAATATTAAGAAGGATAGACTGCGAGAAAGACAATAGAGCAAAGGTGTTTTTAAGGTGTTGCTTTAGCCATGTTTTAAAGACTTGTTCTAGATGGTTAATGAGTAGCACAAAACCTACTATAGACAAAAACAAAAATATAGGGAAACCGATAAACGCTTTTAAAAAACACATTAATAAAATGGTAAAGGGCAACGAGGCTTTTTGGGAGATTGTGCCTGAGAAAGTCAGAAAAGATGTTAACAAATATTTTATAGCAAAACGCCAAGATGCAAGGCGACAACCCACTGATGATAGCACTGTGGATATACAGATAACATCGAGCCCTTATGTTACAAGTTATGAGTATGCAGATTTGCATCAGTTGACTACAATTTGGCTTGAGCCGGAAGTAGATCTAAAGGGCTACAAAAAAGAATTTATAGGAACCTCTGCTAAAAGTAACGGTATAAGGGCATTGAAGAGTTATATTGGCAGAGATATAAGAGATAACTTATACAAAGTTAATAAAAAAATGGCAGATGAAGTAGAAGCATTTTTTGTTGACATGCAGGAGTGTTTTGACGAGACACATAGGATACTCAAACATGGTGGAAGGTGTTGTTACGTTATTGGTAATACTAAGTTGAAAGGCGTAGATATATTGAATGCTGAAGTTTTTGCTGAAAGTATGCAATATTCAGGGCTAGAAGTAGATAGAATTATCAAAAGAGAAATACCCTCAAAGATTTTGCCGTCTAAAAGAGACGCCAAAACCGGAAGATTTGCGGCGAATGATAAAGCCAGTGTTTTTGCTTATCCGACAGAGTATATTATTATAGGGAGAAAGCCATGACAATAAAAGAGTTGATAGACCTTTACGAAGCAAAGAAAAAACAATATGGAGCCGATGCGCATAAACATATTTCAAATTTGCTCAATGAAGCAAAGAAAATGCACAAAAAAGACTTTCTCAAAGGTGCAACAGCAAAAAAGGCGATTGCCGAAGGCAGACAGCCTGACCACGAACAGTCCTGGCGGGCCTTCAAGGGTAAAAACTTAGAAAAACTCATTGTGCATATAATAAAAGAAGAGGTCGAAAGCCTAGGGCTGAAGATAATAGAAGGAAATACATTGGAGAGGACCAATAGTTCGAATTTGCCTAAAGAATTAAGCATGGTAAAAAGAAATCTTTTGGTTGACTATGGAGAATTTGGCTCTCATTTGCCCGATGTGGATATTATCATCTACAACCCAAAAGATTTTAAAGTTATTGCCGCAATTTCCAGCAAGGTTACTCTTCGTGAAAGAATAGCGCAGACAGGATATTGGAAAATCAAGCTCGGTTCTGATAAGGCAACCGAACACATAAAAGTTTATTTTGTTACGCCTGATGAAGACGGCACACTCACCGTTAAGAAACCTGCTAAAAAAGGGCGCGCTATTGTAGAGGTTGATATAAACGGAAGCTATGTATTGAGCGAGACAGATATCGAAGAAAGCGACAAGGTGAAGATGTTCAATAAATTCATAGAAGACTTGAAAGGCTTGATTAAGAAAAATGGCAGTAAAAACTGAAAGTAAAAAACTAATTTTAGAATCTACCACACTTTGGGATTTTCCAAGGCAGAATTATGGCGACAGGCCACATGGCGATAATAAATTTAATGGCGTAACCCCAGCTTTTATAATCTGGAATTTACTCCAAAGATATACAAAAAAGGGTGATTTGGTAGTTGACCCCATGTGTGGCAGTGGTACCACCATAGATGTATGCAAGGAGGAAGGCAGAAAGGTTATTGGCTATGATATTGCGCCACGCCGTAAAGGTATTATCAAGAATGATGCGCGCAAGATACCATTAGAAGATAATTCTGCAGATTTCTTTTTTATAGATTCCCCTTACTCTGATAATATTAGCTATTCTAACAACCCTAAGTGTATCGGAAAAATATCATGCGAGAAAGAAGATTTTTTTGTTGCCCTTGACACTGTCGCCAAAGAAATTCATAGGGTACTAAAGCCGACAAAGGCAATGGCCTGGTTGATAGGCGACCAGTGCAAGAAAAAGACCTTCGTGCCAGTTGGATTTAAACTATATGAGATTTTGGCAAAATATCTTAGGCCGATAGATTTGGTCTGTATTTCACGACATAATCAGACTTCAAATACGCCAATTTGGCATGAACGAGCTCGCATGTACAATTTTTACCTTAGAGGATTTAAATATCTGTTGATAATGAGCAAGGCCCATTAAAGATAGGGAGGAAAAAATGGTCAGATTCTTTAATATTACTAGGACATTATACAAAGTCAGCGATTTTATTACTTTTTTAAAATCAAATAATTTAGACTTAAGCCCTCGTTTTCAAAGGCGTTCAGTTTGGTCAAAAGGCACTAAATCATTTCTAGTCGATACTGTAATCAGAGGATTGCCTATTCCAATTATTTTTCTGCGTGATAAAGGAACCGATCCAAACACTTTTGAACCCAAAAGAGAAGTTATAGATGGACAGCAGAGAATTCGTACCGTAATTGCTTACGTGGCACCTAGCTTAGCCGCCAAATCTTTAAAGGAATTTGATATTAATCGCGATAGTTTTGTTATTAGCAGGTCTCATAACAAAGATCTGGCTAATAAGACTTTTTCTCAGCTTGATGATGAAACTCGACAACGAATCCTCGATTACCAATTTAGCGTACATATTTTACCCCTTGATGTTGATGACCGAGAAATTCTTGAAATATTTATGAGAATGAATTCCACCTCTTACGAGCTAAAACCCCAAGAGTTAAGAAATGCAAGATTTTTTGGAGAATTCAAAATGACTGTTTATAATCTTGCTGCAGGACAGCTTAATAGTTGGCGACAGTGGAAAATTTTCTCAGATGATGAAATTTCACGAATGGAAGAGGTCGAGTTAACATCTGAGTTAATATATTTAATGTTTAATGGCATAAGTAGCAAATCTAAAGCATCATTGGATAAAATATACTCAGAGAAAGATAGTGAATTTACGGGGAGGAAAATAGTAGAGAAGAGATTTAAATTAGTAATGGATAACATCGAACATTTTTTTGGGCAAAATATTAGCTCTTCACCGTATAGCAAGAAAACTTTATTTTATTCCTTTTTTGCAGTTTTTTATGATTTACTTTTTGGTTTAAACTCTACAATAAAGAGAAATATAAAAGCCAAAGCAATTAATAGCTCAGATATCAAATTAATAAAGGATTCTGAGGCAATATTCAAAACAAAGCCACTAGACGAAATATATAAGCTTTTTGGGAGAAGGACAACAGATATTAGGACAAGAAAGGCGTTATTTAACTTCATTCGTTGTGGAGGGAAAAATTGGCAAAAGCGCTAATAGATTTTATTAGCAAACTCAACCATGGTTTTTCTATTTTAGAAAAAACAAGAAAAAGGGTCGAGTTCCTTTTTAGCAATGGCGACCTAACACGTAAAGAGATAGAGCAAATATATGGAACTCTTTTTCTTAATGCTTTTATAATATTTGAAGATTTTCTTGAAGAAACCTTTTTCAGCCTAGTTACTGGAAAGATTGATTCTCCAAAGGTAAAACCAAAGATTATAATAAAGAATAGAAAGATTGCTAGAGAAATTGTTTTTAGCGGAAGAGGATATGTTGATTGGTTTCCTTATGAAGAACGGACATTAAAACTTGCAAATGTTTTTTTCAAAAAAGGGCTCCCTTTCACAATATTAGATAGTAAAGACAGCCCTGTATTAAAGAGGCTTTGTTATATTCGTAATGCATTAGCGCATAAAAGTACCTATTCTTTAGGGCTCTTTCATGAAAAAGTGTTGTCTTCGGTACCACTTACTCAACGAGAAAAATATCCAACTAGTTTTCTAAGGTCTTATTTTAGATTATCGCCTGCACAAACCAGATATGAGCTCTATATTCTCGAGATGATGAATGTAGCAATAAAGCTTTGTAAAGTTAAACAAGTGGCCTTTTGAAAATTGACCTCCTTCCGGGCAAATTTTGGGTGGGGGCAAAATTTGCCAAAGAAGAAGGTGGCGAAAAAAGGTATTTGTTCTTTGAGCAGAAAGGCAAAATTTTGGTGGGGGAAAATTTTGCCTTTCTGCAAAGGTTTCGGGTGTTGGCTCGGCAACCGCCGAAGCCACCCCTGTTAACGCATAGTGGCTGAGGCGGTGCGGACGAGCCACCCGCGTTATCACGCTTAGCGGCGAGGACGCAAAGTGGCTGTCGGCCACTTGCTTTACGCGCTTATAATTGGTTAGGCAGAAGTGGCCGACAGCCACTGCCGAGCCAGCGGGAAAGAATTTTTTGACAATTTTATTTAAAGGGTACCCTTTAAATAGGTTCTGATCTTCTGGTAAAGGGACGCCATAATAAGAATAGACCGCTTTTAGCGGTCTATTCTTATTGCTGAATATTAAAAAAGCACTTGACTGTTTGATAAATATGGTATATACTCCTATTTAGTAAGACTAAAATGGAGGATTATCCAAAATGAGAGATATAAAAAGGATCTTGGATATAAAGCTCCCAGAACGTCAATCCGCGTTTCTGTGGGGGCCCAGGAAGACGGGTAAAACCTCAT
>JADHVZ010000002.1 GCA_016783745.1 Candidatus Omnitrophota bacterium
AAAGCTGCCGTTGATGCGAAGGTTGACGGGATCTTTGAACGTCAGCGTGCCCTGCATCGTCGCATCGACATCAAGCACCTTCTCTTCCCCTCGATCTCTCCTTCTCATGCCGCACCTCCTTTTTTCGTTAAATATCGCCTTAAATCACAAATCTCAAATATCAAGTTACAAACGGTTCGACAGGCTCACCGTCCTTCGAACCGTCCTGAGCGTAGTCGAAGGACAAATCTCAATGACCAAATTCAAAATTCAAAACACTTTGTTTGGATATTGTGATTTGTTATTTTGAATTTGTATGTTATTTGTAATTTGTTATTTGTGATTTTCATTTAATTTTCACTATACTTGCCCCTCCTTCATCCGGTTTATTGCTTTTTCAAAATGTGAAAGCACAAGAAGAGTGATCAATATAAGCAACGTTGCCGTGCAAGCCGCTATATAGAATCCAATGCCGACCGCAAGCCCCAGCGCGGCCACGGCCCACAGGCTTGCCGCCGTAGTCAGGCCCTTTACCGATGTGCCAAACCTTATTATGGTGCCGGCGCACAGGATACCTATCCCTGTTACCACGCCTGCGGCTATCCTGCCAGGATCGAATATCTGGCCCGATCCCATGCCCTGCGCTACAGATATCGATACAAGCATCAAAAGACATGTACTTAGTCCGACTAATATGTGCGTTCTGAGGCCGGCGGCCCTGCCCCGCACTTCGCGCTCGAAACCTATTAAACTGCTCAATAGAACACTGGCGATCAAGCGCGTTATGATTTGCGCATTCGAGATTTCTATCATCCTTTTCCCCCTTAAATGACCTATAGACCGCAGCGGCGGCCTTTTTTATATAAGGCCGCGCCCAGGCCCGCTACCATGGCGGCATTATCCAGGCATAATCTTTTTTGCGGCAGATAAAGCCGGATCCCGTTTTGGACCGTGCGCGCGGATAACTTTTTCCTGAGTTGAGTGTTCGCGCTGACTCCGCCTCCTAGCGCAAGACGGCGCATTCCTTCTCTCTGACAGGCCGCGATAGCTTTTTCTGTCAGGATCTCGGTTACGGCTTCCTGAAAACTTGCGGCAATATCGTTTATTTCCTTATGGCCCAGATTATTAGTGAGCCGCGCTATTTGATCGGGCTTATTCTTATCCCCTGATAATATATGTTTATCCCTTAATCGGTTCCGCACATAATAAAGAACTGATGTTTTTAAGCCGCTAAAGCTGAAATTAAGGTCTTCCGAGGACGATCTTCCGGGGAAGATCTTTTTGTTGACCTTACAGCCCGATGCCCTTTTCTCTATCTCAGGACCCCCAGGATATCCAAGGTTTAAAAGCTTAGCCACCTTATCAAATGCCTCGCCGGCTGCATCGTCAAAAGTGCGCCCTAATAATTTATAATCGTCAACGCCGTTAACGGTAAAAAGGCTTGTGTGGCCTCCGGAAACCACTAAGCCCACAAACGGAAAGCGTAGATCTGGCTTCCCCCTGCCCGCTTTACTTTTTATTGAGGCCCCATTTTTCATGAAGCCGGCGTATAAGTGGGCATGGATATGGTCGATGCTCATTAATGGTATATTCCCCGCAAGACTCAGGGCCTCGGCCATAGCAGCTCCGACCAGTAGAGAGCCCATCAATCCGGGCCGCGTAGTGACAGCTATTAGGTCTATCTTATTGAGCCCTATACCCGATCCGGTAAGAGCTTTTTTCAACACGTGATTTATGTACTCAACATGGTATCTCGATGCTATTTCGGGGATCACTCCGCCAAAATCCCTGTGCAGATGGACGCTCGAGGATACCGAATTCGCGAGTATTTTATTGTCACTTGTGACCGCTATCGATGTCTCATCACACGATGTCTCTATGCCCAGAACGTACATAATATTCCTATTATTTCACAAGCTCTGAAACATACACAAACTCAAATCCGTCCTCCCGGAGCCGGGGCATTGCCCTGGTCAGGACTTTAATAGTCGCGGGCCGGTCATGACCTACCGCGATCACCCAGCCTGTTTTTGATGCCAGTTCTTCTACCTGAGCCATTTGACCGTCTATGTAGCTTTCGTCGGCTTTATTATCAAGAAAAACGCTCCTTGAAGCGGACTGCACCCCCGCCTCTTTAGCCATTTTCCCGCAAACGGACTTATCCGTTACCAGATTATCCAAAAAATATAGATCTCTTTTTTTAAGCTCTCCGAAGACCACTCTCATGAGGTCGCGATCTTCAGTAGCCTTGGACCCCATGTGATTAGATACGCCTTTTAATCCGGGAATCTCGCTTATCGCTTCACTTAATAACTTTTTAACCTCCTCAGAGGGCATGCCGGTCAGTATCGTGTTCTCCTCCAACCTCAATTCGCTGTTGTGGGGTTCCATAGGCAGGTGAAGCATCACTTCAATAGAGTGCCCCTTTACCTCCTCCGCCACCTCCGTTGAATAAGCCAGGTTGGGCAGAATTGATATTGTAAGCGGTAAATTTATACTCAACACGTCATGGAGATTAGACATATTATACCCGAAATCATCCAGCGCTATGGCTATTTTGCCTTTTCGCGGCTTCGCGGATCCCGATCGGTACCGAGGCTCAGTTATTGTTATGTTGAGATCATACAGGATCCTGTTTTTAAATGAGAGGGATATCAGAATACTTATCCCGCCCCTCTCCCTTTCGATGATCGCTTTCTTTATTATAAATCCTGTCTTATCAAGCGCCTCTTCTACTTTTTTTATAAAGGCTGCGTGGTCAAAATCATAGCCTACTTTATAACGCCTCTTGACTCTGAAGAAAATGTTACGGCCCTCACTGGATCTGGCCACCCGCTCATAAGTCAAGTCTTCCGCGCCGATTCCCATCTCTTTGATAGCGCCGAGGATCTTGACATCCACATCCTTCGTGAAATTAGAATAGTCCCTGCCTTTAAGTAAAAATACCATTACCAGAGACAGGGCTATTGCTATAAAAATGACACTTCCGAACCCCCGCCTGTTACCCATCTATCCCCTTATTCTTGAACACCGCGACTCCTTTCAACACATTGATCGCGGTATTCAGTTGATGGTCGTATATTTCCTTTTTTTCCTCTTCCTTGATGGATTCTTCGAATTGTTCCTGCTCCTCGTCAATGTGCTGGAAGATATTATCGGATTTATCATCAGCCTCCTCCACCTTAAATTCCATCTGATCCACCACTATATCCGGCTCTATGCCGTTATCAGCTATCAATTTTCCGCTGGGCGTAAAGTATTTTGCCGTTGTGATCCTTAACGCGGATCCGTCCGAAAGAGGCACCACGGTCTGAACCGAAGCCTTACCGAATGACTTCATCCCGACTATGACGCCTCTATTATTGTCCTGTATGGCTCCGGCCACTATTTCCGAAGCGCTGGCTGAGCCTGCGTTTACAAGTACTACCATGGGATGGTTTTTATAATTTTCCTTATCACGCGCCCTGAATTCAAGAACATTGTCCTTGCTCCTGCCCTTTGTCGTGACGATAAGCTTGCCCTCGTCAAGAAATCTATCCGACAGGCTGACCGCGCTGTTCAGGAGGCCGCCAGGATTATTCCTGAGATCCAGTATAAGCCCGACTATTCCCTGCTCATCCAGGTCAGCAAGGGCCTTATCCAGCTCCCCTTCGGTCCCTTCCTGGAATTCTACAAGGCGGATGTATCCGATGTTATCTTCGATTATCTTGGCTTCCTTTATGCTGGTTATCTTGATTATGTCCCGGATGATCGTGAAACCCAGTATTTTCATTACACTTTCCCTGAGCACGGTGATCTCTACGGAGGTACCTGGTTTTCCCCTGAGTTTTTTTACCGCGTCTATCAGCGTGATGTCCCTGGTGGGTTCGTCATTTATTTTGACTATCTTATCGCCGGGCTTGAGCCCGGCATTATACGCCGGAGTCCCGTCTATGGGAGAGATTATAGTCAGGATGTTATCACGTATGGATATCTCTATCCCCAGTCCGCCGAACTCACCTGTGGTCTCGACCTTCATCTCATTGTATGTATCGGGATCCATGAACTGACTATACGGATCAAGGGATTTCAGCATGCCGCTTAATGCCCCGTAGATCAGTTTTTGCGGCTCCATATCATCGACATAATTAGACTGGATAAGAGCTATGGAGTCAGAAAAGAGCTGGATCTGTTTATAAAGGTCCGCCCTGTCTATGCCCTCCTCTTTGTTGGAGCAATTTCCCGTTTGAAGCGACAGTAAAAGGCCGGCAACAAATATCCATAAAAGAACTTTTTTAAGCTTCATAACTCCCTCCTCAGATTATTAGTTCAATTTACTCAATAATATTTCGTTTACCATTCCTGGATTAGCTTTTCCGCGAGTTGCCTTCATTACCTGGCCCACTAAAAATGTAAGCGCGTTCTTCTTGCCGGACCTGTAATCACTCACAGACTCATCGTTTTCCGCCATGACTTTCGATATTATTTCCTCGAGCTCCCCCTTGCTCGATATCTGCGCCAGGCCCTTCTTTTCGACAAGTTCATCGGGCCGGCCGCCGCTTTTAACCATATCAGGAAGTATTGCTTTGGCTATTTTCACGCTTATGGCGCCGCTATCCACCATTTTGACCATCCGGGCCAGATTTTCGGGCAAAAGACTTGTTTGTGTTATTGATATATTTGAGGCGTTAAGTATCGCGGTGATATCCCCCATCATCCAGTTCGCTACCCCCTTCGGGTTATCATGTTTCTTTATAGCCTTTTCAAAGAAGTCGGCTATCTCTTTTTCCTGGATCAGCACGGACGCGTCATACTCAGGGATCTTATATTCTGATATAAAACGCGCTTGCCTGGCCATGGGGAGTTCGGGAAGGCCCTCTTTTATATGGTTTACCATCACTTTATCCACAGTAAACGGCATGAGATCGGGTTCCGGAAAATACCGATAATCATGGGCCTCTTCTTTGCCTCTCATAGATAAGGTAACGCCCTTTTCCTCATTCCAGAGCCTGGTTTCCTGGGATATCTTTTCTTCATCTTCCAAAAGGGAGGCCTGCCTCTTAGCTTCGTACTCAAGGGCGTTTCTGACCCCCTTAAAAGAGTTCATATTTTTTAATTCGGTTTTTACGCCTAAGCCTTCAGAGCTTTCTTCTCTTAATGAAATATTCGCGTCACAGCGCAGGCTTCCCTCCTCCATGTTACAGTCAGATATACCCAGGTACCGCAGAACAGCCTTTAACGATGTTAGATATTCATATGTATCATCCGGGGATGTTAAGTCGGGCTCCGAAACTATTTCCAGGAGCGGCGTGCCCGCCCTGTTGTAATCTACGAGGCTGTATCCGCCCTTATGGAACAGTTTACCGGCGTCTTCTTCAAGATGGACTCTTTTGATCCTGATGTCTTTAAGGCCTCCTTTTGTCTTTATTGTCAGAATACCGTTCTGCGCTACCGGTTTGTCATATTGAGAGATCTGAAAATTCTTAGGCAGGTCCGGATAATAATAATTCTTTCTGTCAAATTTTATCACTTCAGCGATTTTACAATTAAGCGCTATAGCGGCTTTTATTGAGTATCTAAAGGCCTCTTCGTTTAAGACCGGCAGTGAGCCGGGAAGGCCCAAACATACGGGGCAGGCTTGAGAATTCGGCTCTGAACCGAATTTAGTGCTGCAGCGGCAAAACACCTTCGATTTAGTTGAAAGCTGCAGATGTACCTCTAGTCCTATGTTTATAGCGTATCCCATACAGAATCACCCTAGATCCGGCTTTCTATTATTGCACTTCGCTGTCACTTCAAATGCATGTGCCGCTTTAATAATATTATCTTCTCTGAAAGCCTGCGCTATTATCTGGAGGCCTATAGGCAGCCCGCTCTTCGTAAAGCCGCACGGCACAGAAACAGCGGGTATCCCGGCAAGATTTGCCGGAATAGTGTACACGTCAGAAAGATACATGTTTAACGGATCATTCATCTTCTCTCCTGCCTTGAAAGCCGGAGTCGGAGAAGTGGGAGTCAGGATAACATCGCATTTTTTGAAGGCATTGTCAAAATCTTCTTTTATCTTAGTCCTGACCTTTGAGGCCTTAAGGTAATAGGCGTCGTAATAACCGCTGCTCAATACATATGCGCCCAACATGATGCGTCTTTTCGCCTCATCTCCGAAACCCTCTGACCGTGTGGCGGAATACAGATCTATGATATCCTTGCTCGATGAGCTCCTATGTCCGTACTGGACTCCGTCAAACCTGGAGAGGTTGGAGCTTGCCTCGGCGGATGCGATAATATAATATGTACCGACAGCATATTTTGTATGCGGAAGGTCCAACTCGACAATTTCGACCCCCATACCCCTAAACGTCTCGATAGCTTTTCTTACAGATTTTTCTACTTCCGGATCCGATCCTTCAACAAAATATTCTTTGGGTACGCCCGCCCGCATGCCCCTTATTTCGGATCCTAAAAAATCTGTGTAGTCGGGCACAGGCATGTCGGCTGAGGTAGAATCACTCTCATCATGACCGGATATGACACTTAACAGAAGAGCGCAATCCGATACATCTTTTGTAATAGGGCCTATCTGGTCAAGGCTCGAAGCAAAAGCGATCAATCCGTATCTGGAAACTCTGCCGTAAGTAGGCTTCATGCCGACTACGCCGCAAAGCGCGGCGGGCTGTCTGATAGATCCCCCGGTATCAGAACCCAAAGCCATCACAGCCTCATCAGCGGCTACCGCGGCGGCGGAACCTCCGCTTGACCCTCCCGGAATTCTCTTGGTGTCCCATGGATTCCTGGTAGTTCCGTAACAGGATGTCTCGCAGGAGGAGCCGAAGGCGAACTCATCCATATTTGTTTTGCCAAGGATTATTGCGCCTTCATCCTCAAGTTTTTTGACCACTGTGGCTGAGTAGGGAGGCTTAAATCCGGAGAGTATTTTTGAGGAGCATGTCGTCAAGCGATCGTTTTCGCACAGATTATCTTTTAGCGCCACGGGTATGCCGGCAAGACGGCCGCTTTTTTTGCCCTCCGCATTTTTAAAAAGGTCTTCGGCGCTGTTGAGATGAGCGAAGGCATTGATCTTACTGTCTACATCCTTGATCCTTTTCAGGACGTCCTTTATGATATCACTGCTATTGATCTTGCCCCTCTTTACTGATTCGATAAGATCGAGCGCTGTCCGCTGATTTAATCCCATCTTAAGATTCCTCTACTACTCTCGGTACTTTAAAAAGCCCGCCTTCACTTGAAGCCGTGTTTTTTAATACGTCACTCTGTGTCAGCGAACTGCCTGTAGAGTCTTTGCGGAATACATTCTGAATGGGTAGGACATGGCTGGTCGGCTCTACGCCTGATGTGTCTACTTTCTTGAGCTGGTCGATATATTCAAGTATAATTGCCAGTTGACCCGCGAAAAATTCCAGCTCCCTGTCGCTTAGTTTCAGCCTTGCAAGCTTAGCCACATTCCTGACACTATCGATGCTAATATCCATGTCATAGCCTTTTATAATACTATAAATAATTTAATGATTAAGCCTTAATTATTACAAAATACCATAATAAAAAGCAAAAGTCAATTAATATATAATTAGGCTCCGTCCCTTATTACCTAATTCCTAATTCTAGCCAATAGAGTTTATGATCCTGGCGAAGTCGGACAATTCAAGCGCCTCAGCTCGGACATCCCTGGGTATTCCGGCCGCATCAAGCACCCCCTCAAGCTTATCCCTTGAGAGTTCCTTAAAGCCCTGGGATAAAACAGCGTTTACCAGCGTCTTTCTGCGCTTGGAGAACCCTGACCTGATCAACTCGAATAGGTCATTCTTATCAGGTATGCTTACAGGCTCACTTCTACGCATATTCATCGCCACGACAGTGGAATCCACCCCGGGCACCGGATAAAATGAGTTCCTGCTTATACTAAAAAGCCTCTTGATCTCTGAATGAAACTGCGCGAAAAGCGTTAGTGAGCCGTAGTCTTTGCTGCGGGGTCCCGCAACCAACCTGTCTGCGACCTCCTTTTGAAGCGTAAGCACCGCGGAATCTATGCATTCGCTATGCGCGAAGAGCTTAAGTATAACGGGAGTGCTGATATAGTACGGCAGGTTTGATACTACCTTTATCTTTCTCTTTTTCGGCAGTATCTCCTTTATCTTAAATTTAAGGAAATCTTCCTGTACCAGGACTACGTTTGCGCGATCCCTGGACAGATCCGACAATACGGAAAAAAGTTTTTTGTCAAACTCTATTGCTATGACTGTCTTCGCCATTTCGGAAAAATCAAATGTAAGCTGGCCCAGCCCCGATCCGATCTCAAGGACCGTGTCCTCATTAGTAACACCGGCCGCCGCGATTATTTTTTCCTTGATATTGCCGTCTATCAAAAAATTTTGCCCCATTTTTTTCTGCGGGCGGAAACCATATTTTTTTTCAAGAGCCCTTATGCCTTTTTTGCTAAGCATTTACTCTCCGATTATTACACATTGCCACTGCCAGTTTTATAGCTTCCTCCATTGAGCGCGGATCAGCATCACCCTTCCCGGCAATATCAAATGCCGTCCCGTGATCCGGAGACGTCCTTACGAAATCAAGCCCCAGAGTCACATTGACGCCTGTATCTCTCGCTATCATCTTAAGCGGTATTAAGCCCTGGTCATGATACATGCATATCACGGCATCATATTTTCCCCTGTATGCATAGTAAAATATCGAGTCTGCGGGAAGCGGGCCTGTTATGTTTGAGCGCTTGTACCTGCTGACCGCCGGCGCTATGGCGCTTAATTCCTCTTTTCCGAACATGCCCCCCTCGCCTGAATGAGGATTCAGTCCGCAAACGCCTATTCTGGGCCTGGCTATATTAAAATCCCTTTTTAAAGCTTGCAGCGTTATGTCTATCGTTTTTTCGATGCTGTCTGAGGATAGCTTTCCGGATATGCTGCTTATAGGTATGTGCCTTGTAACCAGGCTGACCCTTAGCGGCCCTCCTATCAGCATCATAGCGGCCCTTTTGGCGCCGGAAGAGGTTATAAAATATTCCGTATGTCCGGGGAATCTGAATCCGGATTTCTTTGCGGAAGCCTTATTGATAGGGGCGGTCACAATGCAGTCAGCTATTCCGGCACGGATCAGGCCATATCCTCTTTTTATATACTCCACCGATGCCTTTCCGTAAGCCGCCCTTTCCTTACCGAAAGAATGATCTCCGGGAGGTATATTGGCAAGATCAAGAAGCATTACCCTGTCTCCAACGGCCGTTAGATCTTCTTTATTAGATATAGAGCCGCCGGATATGACATGAATTTTTTTTAAAAGGGATTTGCAGGGCGCGCTTAACGCAGCGGAAGATCTCCGTAATGTTTTTAGATCGCCGACTACTATGTAGGTAGCCAGGCGCCTGATATCAGGCTTTGATAGAGATTTTAATATGATCTCCGGCCCTATGCCCGAGGGGTCGCCCATGGTGATCGCGGCAACCGGCTTATTTGACGGAGATGTAGGCATTTTTCCTTAATTCCTTAAGCCATTTTTTCATCTGCTTGTCTACGCGTTCTCGATATATCAGCTCCTCGACTTCATCCTTCACTGACTCAAAGTCAATAGTCTCTTCCGGTATCACTTCCGTTACTTTAAAGATATGATAACCTAAAGGCGATTCGACGATATCGGAAACGTCTCCCTCGCCAAGAGCGAATATCGCGGTATCCAATTCCTCTCTCATCTGTCCTCTTTCGACCAGTCCAAGCTGCCCGCCCTCAGCCGCGTGCGGCCCTTCGGAATACTCTTTTACGAGTTCTTCAAAATCCTGCCCGTCCATCAAAAGCTCTTTTATTCTTTCTATTAAGAAACGGGCCTCTTCCTTTGGGCGCCCCGCCTTTTCTTTTTTTATCAATGTATTGATTACTCTTGACCGAGCGGGCTTTGTAAAGTCGGCTATGTTCTTATCGTAATAGGCCCTGACATCGATCGGTGTTATGGATACATTATAGCCCAGCGCTTCGCGTATAGAAGCCTGTTTCATTATGTCATTTTTTATCTTCTGCCGCAGTTCACTCAAAGAGATATTTTGCCTGGCTAAGGCTTCCCTGAATTCCTCCTCTGTAGCAAAATTCTTCTGCACCTGTTCTATTCGCTCTTCTATTTGCCTGAAATTGACTTCAATGCCCTGTCTCTTGGCATCCGAAAGGATCAGCTTGTCGTCTATAAGATCCTCCATTATCTCATCTTCGGCCTCAAGCATTTTGCTCTCAAGCCTTCTTCCCGTATATTCCTTACTGTATTGCTCGTAATAGGGGTACAAATGCTGCGCAACCTCACGCTGCGTTATTACAAGGTCATTGACAACTACAACGATCTTATCTACAACGGCGGCAAGAGCTCCCGTCAAGATAAACTGCCGAGCCACCGTAAAAATTATTAAAAATAAAACTGTCTTTTTTCTCATTTCTATGTAAATGTCCGGCTATTCGGCCGCCGCCGGTTCTTCCGGGGCCACTGTAAGCAGTTCCTCATGTATGAGGATATTCGCTCTTTGATTCAGATCGCTCATCAAGGCTTCAAATACTTCCTTTTGCTGCTCTCTTTCCTGTTCTTTCTTTATCAGGTCCTTGACATCATCAAATCCCTGGACCTCCGGGCTTTTTCTGTCAGTCAGTTTTATGATATGATAACCGAACTGCGTCTTCACTATGCCGCTTAGCTGGCCGATCTCAAGAGCAAAGCTTGCCTCTTCGAATTCCGGGATAAGCTGGCCTTTTGAAAAATATCCCACATCTCCGCCCTGTTTGGCGGTAGCGTCTTTTGATTTTTCCTGCGCCACTATCTCAAAAACCTCACCGCTATCAAGCCTGTTCTTTATCTCTTGCGCCTCTTCCTCGGTTTCTACAAGTATATGCGAAGCCCGCCACCTCTCCGGAAGCATAAATTCCTCACTGTGTTCATCATAGTATTGTTTTAATTCTTCATCAGAGACCGCCACGTTGGCGCTTACCTTGTCATTGACCAGCCGGGATACAAGTATCTTTCTCTTGGCCTCTGAGATGATCTCCTGCGCCTCTTGGTCCCGATCTATCTTGAGCCTTAATGCTTCTTGGTATAGTAATTCCTCCCTTACTATCTCATCTAGAAACTTCTTTTGCTGATTTTTTATGATATCCTGATAGTGCTCGGGAAGCCTCTCAATTTTTTTATTGAATTCTTCCACGGTTATTACAGTATCATTTATTTTTGCCAACACCTTTGCGCCTTCTTTCGCGCAGCCGCTTACAAAAAAAGCGATTGCCGCGCATACGATCAGAGCAAGATTCCTTTTCATCATCGACCTCCTCGATCTAGTTCTGGTTCCTGGTTTATATATATTGATTACCATATAAGCATGTATTATATCACGCTATTATCCCACCCTCAAGCTTTTTTTATAGGTGTCAACAGCGCCCCGTAAAAGCCTGCAATAAAGATCAAAGCCGATGGAATTTATATATCCATGCTGCTCGGTGCCTAAGATATTGCCTGCGCCCCTTATCTCAAGATCCTTCATAGCTATTTTAAAACCCGAGCCAAGTTCGGTAAACTTGCTGATGCTGCTAAGCCTGTTTTCGGCGTTCCTCGTAAATCCTCCTTTTTTGGAAGCCAGCAGATAGGCGTAGGCCTGCCTTTTAAACCTTCCTACCCTGCCCCTCAGCTGATACAAGTCTGCCAGTCCAAACCTGTCCGCGTTGTTTATGATGATGGTATTCGCGTTAGGGATATCTATGCCGGACTCTATTATCGTGGTGGATACTAGAATATCCGTTTCGCCGTTTATGAATCTGAGCATAGTCTTCTCAAGGGCCTTCGGAGCCATTCTGCCGTGAGCTATCTCGATATTAGCTCCTGATCCGAGTTTCATTATATCCTTAGCAAGTTTTTCTATGCCGATGATCCTGTCAGTCACAAAATACATCTGCCCCTTTCTGGACAGCTCATACTCTATAGCTTTCTTTATTGTCGCCCTGTCATATTTAGATACCACTGTTTTTATAGGCAGCCTGTTTTGCGGCGGGGTCTCAAGTTGCGACATATCCTTCGCCCCCATAAGAGACATGTATAATGTCCTGGGAATGGGCGTAGCTGTCATGGTCAAAACATCAAGGATAAAACGCAGTTTTTTTAGTTTTTCCTTGTGGTGGACGCCGAATCTCTGCTCTTCGTCGATCACCACAAGGCCAAGGTCTTTAAAGGCCACATCTGAAGATAACACGCGGTGCGTGCCGATGATTATATCGACAATTCCCTCTTTCAGGGCCTTAAGGATGAGGGACTGCTCAGATCTAGACCTGAAGCGGCTCAGCATAGCCACTTCCACCGGATACTTCTTCATCCTTTCCTTAAAATTATTATAGTGCTGCTCCGCCAGGATGGTTGTGGGCACTAATATCACCACTTGCCTGTTGTCCATAACAGCCTTAAACGCAGCGCGGATGGCCACCTCTGTTTTGCCGTAGCCTACATCGCCGCATATAAGACGGTCCATGGGCCTTGATGACTCCATATCATTTTTTACTTCTATAGTCGACCTGCTCTGATCCGGAGTTTCTTCAAAAGGAAAATCCTCTTCTAATTCCTTTTGCCAGTCCGTATCGGCGGAGTAACTAAAACCTTGACGGGACTCTCTTTTAGCGGCCAATTCAAGCAGATCAAGGGCAAAGCTGTTTATGCCCTTCTGTGCCAGCTTCTTAGCGCTTCCCCATACCTTGCCGCCAAGTTTATGTACCTTCGGCCTCTTTTCAAAGCCGATATATTTCTGAATAAGATTTAAGTCTGAAAACGGAACATGCAGATTATCGCCGCCGGCATACTCGATCACGATGTGGTCTACAATAGATCCGCCCATCCTATGCCTTTCAAGCCCGCGGTAAACGCCTATACCGTGATCTACATGCACTACCCTGTCTCCGGATTCTATGTCTACGAATGAGTCTATGGGGGATCGCTCGGTGAATTTGGCAGCTAATGATCTTAACTTCTTTTTGTAGACACCTTTTATAGGCAGGATTATGGCTATGTTATGATCTTCCAGCGGACGCCCACTTTCGATATCATAACTTTTTATCTTTTCTATAAGGTCATCTTTTAGCTCAATGCGTATCGGATCGCCGAAAGTCACTGGAAACACGGAAACCGCCCCTCCCCGCTGGTCAAATTCCCCTGCCCCGGATATTCGCACTACGCGCTCATATCCGTAATTATAGAGGCGCTGAAAAAAATCCTCCAGATCCAGTTTTTCGCTTTTATAGACCTTTATCGCTTCAAACATAGGATTTTATCCTATCACCTACAACCTATAACCTACCACCTATTATTTACATTGTCTCCGGGCTGGAGACACCAAGAAGCGTCAGTCCGTTCGATATGACAATGCGGATTGCAAGACATAGGAAAAGCCGTGCTTCTGTCTGGCGAATATCATCGGATATTATGCGATGTTTATCATAATAGCTGTGAAAGGCCGCGGCTACTTCCTCAAGGTATGATATGAGAGGGAACACCTCAAGTCTTTTCGAGCACATTTCGATGACGTAAGGAAAACTTCCGAGCAGCTTCATTATTTCTATATCTTTCTCCCCGCAAAGATATCTTTTATTCAGAGCTGCTTTTGCGCCGCTGCCTTTTTCTGTACGAAATTTTAATATGCTGGATATTCTGGCGTGCGCGTACTGTATATAGTAAACAGGGTTATCCATGGAATGTTTTTTCGCCAGTTCCATGTCGAAATCCAGATGGGAGTCCCTTCCCCTCCTTAAAAAAAAGAATCTGGTTACATCCTTGCCGACTTCTCCGATCAACTCATGAAGGGTTATAAACTCTCCTTCACGGGTGGACATCTGAACGGCTTTACCTTCTTTGTGCAGCGTGCACAGTTGGACCAGCAGTACCTGAAGAGAGTCCCTATTTTTCTCAAATGTCTTTACGGCAGCCTGCAGCCTTGAGATATATCCGTGGTGATCCGGGCCCCAGATATCGATGAGGGTGTTAAAACCCCTCTTGACTTTACTTATATGGTAAGCTATGTCCGGGGCAAGGTAAGTGTATTCGCCCGTACTTTTCACTACCACCCTGTCCTTATCATCTTTGAATGCGGTAGACTTAAACCAGACAGCGCCGCCTTTTTTATAAAGCAGCTTTTTTCTCGATAAAAAATTAAGGGCGCTTTTGATCCTGCCGGATCTGGCCAATTTTTTCTGGCTAAACCAGACATCAAACCTTACGTTAAAGCTCTCAAGGTCTTTTTTTATGTTATCGGTTATCCAGCGGCAGCCGAAATCACAGAAAAAAGGCAGCGACTCCCGCTTTAGAAAACGCGCGCCGTATTTCGCCTTGATGGCCGTAGCAATGTCAATGATATATTGGCCCTTGTATCCCCCTTCGGGCAAGGCGGGCTGCTCGCCGAACAGCTCCAGATATCGCGCCCTTACAGATTCCCCGAGAAGAGTTATCTGGTTGCCCTCGTCATTCAGATAATATTCTCTGGTTACTTTGTGGCCGGCGAATTCAAGGATGTTAGCTAATGTATCGCCAAAGGCGCCTTGCCGGCCATGCGCAATGGTAAGAGGTCCCGTTGGATTGGCGCTTACAAACTCTATATTTACCTTGGACTGCTTTTCGCGGTCTATGCGGCCGAATTTGTTTTTCTTCTCCGCTATAAGCCCCAGCGTATCAAAGAGCCTTTTATTTGAATACCAGAAATTGATGAATCCCGGCCCCTTGGCTTCGACCTTGACTATCTCGTTCTTAAACGTGCAACCGCCGATTTTTCGGCCTATCCGTTCGCATAACATCTGAGCGAGATCCATAGGATTAACTTTTGCCTGCTTTGAAATACGTAGAGCTATGTTTGTGGATATATCCCCGTGGCTTCTGTCTTTCGGCGGTTCCAGCTCTATCCCAGGCATATGGCTATCCTTGGGCGGATCCGCGGCCTCCATCTCGTGAAAAAACTCCCGGAGACACTTTTCTATGATATTTTTAAGGCCTTCTTCGAATTTCCTTGTAAGCATTATTGATTTTTTTCGTTCAACTTTTTTTGAGGGGCGTCATACCAGAGCTTTTCCAGATTATAAAAGGCCCTCGTATCCTTGTAAAAGACATGGACGACGATGTCGCCGCAGTCAAGCAGGATCCAGAGGGCCTCTCCCTTGCCTTCTTTATGCAAGACTCTGCAATTGTGGCTTAAAAGCTCACTTTCAATATTATCCGCGATAGCTTCGATCTGAACGGTGGATTCACCGCTTGCTATGATAAAATGATCCGAGATAGATCCGAGTTTCCTTAGATCTATCGCAATAAGGCCTTGAGCTTTCTTTGCCGAAGCCGCGTTTGCGATGACCTCTATCTTTTCCTCTGCCGAGATCTCTTTCAATGAAATTTTTCTTAGGAGGATTTCAGTATCTTGTACATGCCGGTTCCGCAGTCAGGGCAGCAGCCCTTCATCGCGGGCCTGCCGTTTTTCATGGTGACTTTCTTGCCGTCCTTGATCTCTTTCTTGTCCTTACACTTTACGCAGTACCCTTTTTCACCCATTTTCCGCTCCTTTTGTTTTTTTTGTTAACTCCCAATGATATAAATTATCATAAATATGCCCTGCCGTCAAGATTAAGTATCTATTTATAGAGCCTGTGTTTTTGTATGAATCGCCTGACAGGTTCCGGCACTAAATATCTTATTTCTCCCGATTTCCTGATGATCCGCCTGATCGAGGATGAAGATATATCTACGGATGCCATTTTTATACGCCTTACCCCTCTCGTTCTTCCCGATCGCGATCCGGACCGGTTTGCTACAACGAAATCCGCCAGATCAAGGGCCTTTTTTATATCTTTCCATGTGCCCAGCTTATTGTCCGCCCCTAACAGAAAAAAGAGCCTGGTGTTTTTCCCGTATTTTTTCTTCAGCGTCTTTAACGTTTCTATCGAGTAAGAGACGGATCGTTTTTTCATCTCTATGGGGGAAGCCTCAAACACCGGGTTCCCCTGGCAGGCAAGTACAGTCATCCTGTACCTCATATCCGCGCTGCAGTCCGGGATTTTCTTATGGGGAGGTATGTAGGCCGGTATGAATATCACCTTGTCGAGGCCGAGCCTTAAAGCGGCCTCCTGCGCTAATACAAGATGCCCGATGTGGGGCGGATTAAAAGTGCCGCCAAGTATACCGATCCTCTTGCCCTTCAATTTTCTATCTCCTGACCTGACCTTTTCCCAGGACTACATATTTATAAGTAGTGAGTTCCCGTATTCCCATCGGGCCGCGGGCATGAAGCTTATCCGTGCTTATGCCGATCTCAGCGCCGAGTCCGAATTCAAATCCGTCTGTAAATCTTGTGGATGCGTTCAAATATACGCACGCCGCGTCCACCCTTTTTAAGAATTTTGCGGCGGTGCCATCATCACTTGTGACAATAGCATCGGAATGCCTGGAGCCGTATTTATTTATATGGGATATGGCTTCCTCTACGCTTGTGACGATCTTTACGGAGAGGATCAGGTCCAGATACTCCTCTGTCCAGTCACTTTCACCAGCCCTCCTGGCCCACTTTAATATCGCTCTAGTTTTCTCGCAGCCCCTTATCTCCACCCCTTTATCTTTCAGCGCGGCCGCGGCTATCGGCAGGAACCTCGGAGCAATATCCTCATGGACGAGCAGCGTCTCCATAGCATTGCAAACGCCCGGTCTTTGCACTTTCGCGTTCAGCGCTATCTTGTGCGCCATATTCAGGTCAGCTTCTTTATCCACATAAACATGGCATACACCCTTATAGTGTTTTATGACAGGTATAAGAGAGTTTGAAGCGACTTCCCGTATAAGCCCCTCGCCTCCCCGGGGTATTATAAGGTCTATGTGTTCAGTAAGCTTTAAAAGCCTTCTTACCGCATTTCTCGAAGCAGTCGTTACAAGCATAACGGAATCTTCGGGTACCCTTGTTCCTGAAATACCTCTTTTTATGCATTTTAATATAGCCTTGTTTGAATTAAGCGCTTCACTGCCGCCTTTCAGGATAACGGCATTGCCTGATTTTACGCATAATCCCGCGCAGTCACTCGTTACATTAGGCCTCGACTCATAAATGATGCCTATGACTCCTATCGGGACTATCATCTTTCCTATCAGAAGGCCGTTTGGCCTTCTTTTGGCTTCCTCCATTCTGCCTACGTGATCTTTGAGATTTGCGACCGCGTTTAATGAGGCAGCCATGCTGTCTATTCTCTTTGAATTGAGCCGGAGCCTGTCAATAAGCGAGGATTTGAGTTTTTTAAGCTTTGCCTTTCTTATATCCTCGCGGTTGGCTCTTAATATGCTTCCCTTGCCGCGCTCAATAGCCGCAGACATCTTTCTTATGGCCGCGTTTTTTTCCTTCGAAGACAGTTGGGCCAGTATATAACTCGCCCGTTTCGCGGCCTTTGCGATACTTAGGACATCGGATTTTGTGCTCATAAAATCACCAAATTATCCCTATGGATGACTTCGTCATAATACTTATAACCAAGGGCTTTTTCTATCTCTTTAGTTTTCAGCCCTTTGATCTTGTTTAATTCTGAAGACGAATAATTGGCTATACCTCTGGCAAACTCCTTGCCGTCCTCTCCGATAATGATCACAGCGTCCCCGACGCCGAATCTTCCGCTGCACTCGATCACGCCCGAAGCAAGCAGGCTTCTGTTCTTGTTTATCAGTACGTCTTTAGCCCCCGAGTCCACCTTTACCTTGCCGGCTGTTTTTGAAGAATACGCTATCCAGCGCTTCCTGGCGCTTATTTTCGGCTGCCTGGCGAGGAAAAGCGTACCTATACACTTGCCCTCAATGACATCTGCGATCACGCCTTTTCGTTTACCGTTTACGATCACGCACTCTATTCCGGCATTAGTGACCAGCTTGGCCGCCTCGAGCTTGGTGCCCATGCCTCCGACACCGAATCTGCTGCGGCCATCATCGGCCATCATCTCTATATCTTCTGTCACATTATGTATCTTACGGATCACTTCTTTTCTTGTTTTATCTTTTCTATCAAATCTATACAAACCATCGACATTTGACATGATTATCAGCTTGTCCGCCTCTATTAAACTGGCTACAAGGCTTGAGAGCCTGTCGTTATCCCCAAACTTTATTTCCTCGGTCGAAACCGTATCATTTTCGTTGACTATCGGGACAATGCCCCGTTTCAGCAAAGCTAAAAGAGTATTGCGCGCATTAAGGTATCTGGCCCTGTTGTTTATGTCATCCTGAGTAAGAAGTACCTGCGCTGTCAGGTGATTCAATTTCTTGAATTGCTCGTCATATGATCTCATAAGTTCCGCCTGGCCCGTGGCCGCGCAGGCCTGTACTTCAGGCAGGTATTCCGGCCGCTTATCCAGTCCTATGATGCGCATACCCACTAATATTGCCCCGGAAGTGACTATTATGACACCAAAGCCCATCTTTTTTACACGATCTACCCCATCAGCTATATTCTTTAATACATCAGTATCAAGAGTGCTCTGCTCACTTGCGAGAACAGACGTGCCTACTTTGATGACTATCGTCTTATTGCTATTCTTTTGAGCCATGGTTAAATTACCTTTTTTAGTTCGGCCGCAAGGCCTTTAAGAAAATCACTGATGCCCTCACCCGTCATCGCCGATATCCGGTAAACCTTGCCTACCCCCTTCGGATCAAAGAACTTTATTGTTTCTTTTGACTGCGGCATATCCATTTTATTCGCTACAATGACCTGCTTTTTCAGCGTAAGTTCCTTACTGTAGAGCCCAAGTTCCATATTGAGTTTTGAAAAACTGACTTCGGGATCCCGCCCCTCGATACCCGACATATCGATAAGATGTACAAGGATCCTTGTCCTCTCTATGTGACGCAAAAATCTGTCACCCAGTCCCCGGCCCGAGTGCGCGCCCTCTATAAGGCCGGGAATATCCGCTATAACAAAACTAAAATCACCGAGTTGAGCCACACCCAGGTTCGGATTTTTTGTAGTGAATGGAAAACCGGCTATTCGCGGCCTTGCTGAGGTTATCTTTGACAACAGTGTGGATTTTCCGGCATTGGGATAACCGATGATCCCGACATCGGCTACCAGCTTGAGCTCAAGTGAAAGCTCTCTGGATTCACCTGCTTCGCCGGGCGTAGCCTCCCTTTTTCTGCTGTTTCCTCTTCCGCCGGCTCCGCCCCTGGCTATTATGACTTGCTCACCGGTTTTGCTCAGGTCCCGAAGGATCGCACCTGTGTCCGAATCGCGGATAATGGTACCCGGAGGGACTCTTAAGAGACATTCCTTGCCGTCTTCGCCTTTTTTATTGTTTGAGCCGCCGTGTTTGCCGGAAGTGGCTTTAAAGTGTTTGTTGAACCTGAATTCTATTAGGGTCTGACGATTATTGTCAGCCAGGATCACTATATTACCGCCCTGGCCTCCGATTCCCCCGTTGGGGCGGCCGTATTTTTTGCCGCGCGTAGTCTCAAAGCTGGCGCAGCCTCCCCCGCCGTTACCTGCCTTGACAGATATTTTGGCTTCATCAACAAACATTTATTTTTAGGCTGGGATTATATTGATGGATCGGTTTTTTTTAAATTGCACAACGCCTTCTATCCTGGCAAAAAGAGTGTCATCCGAACCCCGCCCTACATTAAGCCCGGGCTTAAATGACGTTCCTCTCTGCCTTACAATAATACTTCCGGCCTTTACTGTCTGGCCGCTATAACGCTTTACACCCAGGCGTTGAGCGTTGCTGTCTCTTCCATTACGGGAACTGCCTAGTCCTTTTTTATGTGCCATTACGTTATCTCCTTCACCTTCAGAGTGATAAAATTCTGCCTATGCCCTTTCTTAAACTTCGAGCTTTTACGCCTTTTGTATTTATAAGCTGTTACCTTCTTTGTCTTCCCTGCTCCCAGCACATCGCATGATATATTAGCTCCCTTGATATGCGGATCACCTATTTCTACTTTCTTGCCTAAGTGCCGCATGATCACTTTGCCGAGCTTTAAAGTCTTTTTACTATCGCTTAAAACAATATCAGCATTGATGACATCGCCTTTTTTGACCTTTACCTGACTTCCGCCTAATTCAATGACCGCGTATTCCATCATGTCTCCTTATATTATGCTGAGTATATATAAATCACATTTAAGCGGAACATCATATCATAATCGCATTATAAAGTCAAGGTCCTTATTTAACATTTATACTGCAGTCTTCTATGTGTAGATGTGCATCTTCAGCGAATGCGATCCTGCATCTAGAGCTTCTTGCCAATGCCTTTAAAGTCGAGGTATAACTTTTCAAAAGATATTCCTTAAGTGCAGGGCTCACAACAAGTTCCACTCTTTTATGCCTTACAGTCTTTAGCTTTTTCTCAAGCTGCCTTATCAGCTCTATGGACATTGTCAGCGCGGATTTTACCGTACCCCTTCCACTGCAATAGGGGCAGCTTTGATATGAGACACCTTCAAGGCTTCTGCGCATCCTCTGCCTTGTCAGCTCTACAAGCCCGATAGAGGAAAAGCCCAGGACCTTACTTCGGGCCTTATCCTGCTTCATGGCCGTTATTAATGTGTGAAATACCGCATCCCTGTGACCGCGCTCCTCCATATCAACAAAATCTATTACGATTATCCCGCCTATATCCCTTAGCTTAAGCTGCCTTGCTATCTCCAGCGCAGCCTCCTTGTTGACCGTAAAGGCTGTATCCTCCAGGTTTTTCCCGCCAAATCCGCCTGTGTTGACATCTATGGCCACAAGGCTCTCCGTCTGTTCTATCACTATATGGCCCTTGGAGCGCAGCTTGACCCTTCTCTTGTATATCTTTTCGATCTCCTCGGCGATATTGTATTTTTCAAATATGGGTATATGTCCTTTATAGAATTTTAATTTTGCTCTCATTTTAGGCGATATGGCTCTTAATAGCGATAATGTCTTTTTGAATTCCAGCCTTGAATCGACTACCATCGAATTTGTGCTCTCTGAGAAATTATCTCTGGCCATACGCTGGATAAGCCCGTATTCTTCATGGATCAGCGAAGGCGCTGACTTTTTTGAAGCTATTTTTTCGATATGCCTGTAAAGTGAGTACTGGTGAGAAAATTCTCTCTTCAGTTCGTCTCTGGAGTGGTTAGCAGCCGCTGTTCTGGCGATCACCCCCACATCCTTAGGCACATTCAGCTGCTCGATCACTGTCTTTAATCTTTTCCGCTCTTTCTGATCCGCTATTTTTCTGGATATACCCGTATGAGTATCATGGGCCATGAACACAAGATATCTTCCGGGAAGCGTTATATGAGCCGAAAGCCTGGCCCCCTTTGTGCCTATCGGTTCCTTGACGATCTGCACCAGTATCTCCTGCCCCTTTTTCAGCACATCGGTTATTTTCTTTTCGCCGTGCGGCAGGTCTTTCTTTTTAAAGCTGCCCCCCATTTCCTCTTTCACGATATCGCTGTAAGATGAACCCTCTTCCAGGACGTCATCTATGTACAGAAAACCGTTTTTCTCAAGCCCGATATTCACAAAGGCCGCGCCTATACCTGACATCACAGACTCCACCCTGCCTTTATATACGCTGCCCACGAGCCTTCTTGCGATAGTCCTCTCAACATAAAATTCGTCAAGCTTGTTGTTATCTAATATAGCTACCTTACTTTCCTCGGCCGTGGCATTTACTATGATATCTTTTCCCATAAGTTCATCCCTCTATATAAGAAAAAGCGCTCTTCTTTGCTTTTGATTCCCCGCCGATGAAGTGATGCAAAATAAGAGCACCTTGACCTATAATTTTAATTAAAGTGTTTATAGTTAAAAGGGAAGCCCCTTTTATTGGTCCAGTTCGATTGAAAGCGGCACATTGGCGCTTGACGTAAGATCTGCGCCTTTGAAGTCATCCTTCAGGATGTTGACCGTCATAAAGATGATAAGCTCTGTTTTTTCCACATACTGTTCGGTTTTCTTAAACCACCAGTCGCCTATTCCCGGGATATCGCCTAAAAACGGGACCTTGTTTTCGTAATCCACGTTATTTTCCTTGATAAGCCCGCCTATCATAAGGGTATCGCCGTCCCGCACCATGACCTGGGTCGCCGCCTGGCGCACCGAATACCTGGGAGCCGTTATGCCCCTCGCCGCATCAAGCACATCATACCCAAGAAGGTCTGATACCTCCGGTATCAGGTCAACTACGATGTCTCCCACATCATTGATGTGGGGAACGACAAAAAGTTTTATGCCAAGTTCCTTTTCCGTATATCCTGTTATCTCAATGGTGCCGGTATCAGGGTTACGCTCAAAGGTAGGGATGGCTATTATTATTCCTACAAGTATCGTGGCCGGTTTATTATTCAGTGTGGTAACGCGCGGATTGGATACGATCTCGGTGTTCCTTCTGGATTTTAGATATTCCAGCACCGCCGCGAATTGAGAAAAATCAAGGGTTCCCATGGTAAAACTGCCTGTGGTCGCAAGAGGCATAGAGCTCATTGAAGTGGAGTGGAAGTCATCCGAAGGTACAGTACTCTGGTTTTCGAGTCCGCCGGTCTCAGCCCCCTTTCCTATCGGTAAAAAATCACCCAACTCAAACTTTCCCAAGAGCCTCGAACCGGCCGTCTCAAAGGGGAATACCCATGGCCTGCTCGCGCCGGTTGCAGTGATCTTCGCATTCCAGTCAATACCAAGCTTCTCATCGCCGTCCAATGTGGTCTCTATGATCTTCGAGGAAATCAGGACCTGTTGCGTCTTCGCGTCCAGCTTGCCTATTACCCGCCTTATCTTGTAAAGGTTAGTCGGAATGTCAGTGACGATCAAGACATTCGTCCTCTCGTCGAATTTTATTTTATCTTTGCCGCGGTCGGTCAACATCTCTTTTATCGATTCCGCGACCTCCGCAGACTTAGCGTAATTAAGGGTGAACACCTCGGTAGTAAGCTCTTCCTGCTGGAGATTTTCGAGCGTAGTCACTCTTATGATGTTCTCATTTTTTTCATAAGCATAGCCGTAATTTTTGCAAATGATCTCAAGCGCTGTCTCCCAGTTTACGTTGCTTAATCTTATCGTTACAAATCCCTCAACGTCTCTTCCGGCTACAATATTGACACCGCTTTTTTCCGCCAGTACCCTCAATACTGTTTTTATGTCCGCGTCCTTAAAGTCTATGGTGATATTACCGGGCGCTATCTTCTTGGCAACCAATTTTTTTTCGGATGATGCCGCATCCTCAACCGGCGTGATGACTTTAGCGTCCTCTTCTGGGATGGGATCGCTGTCTTGAGGAACTTCTTCTTCAGCGTGACACGGGGCGCTGTCCATGTAAAAAAACGACATGGCCATAAATGAAAGAAATAAAACTATGACACCGGATAATAACATTTTCCCGCTTCTCAATTTATTCCTCCTTCCACCTCAAGATCTATGGTATGAGTCTCCCCGTGGATCTTAAGCGTAATAGCTTTTTCCATAATTTTAATGATCTCGACATTATTGATCTTATCGCCCTCGCCCACTATCTCGCTGTTTAAAACCGCGACAGAGTTTCCGTAGGGGTCAAATATCACCCCTTCAAACTTAACGTCTTCCACGCTCTCTATACCGTCAATGCCCAGTGATAATCTTTTCTGTCCGGTTACCAGCGGCATAAAAGGGTCTCTCCTGTCGCCTATCTTATAAACAAAAACCTCTTCGCCGGAGGGCTGTGTGTTTCCTGCCGGCAGTGACGCGGTTATAAAAAAAATGATAAATAAGACCGGAAATCTTCCGCGCATTCTACTCACCTTTCAAGATGAATGTTTTTACAACAAGCTGCACATTGTGACGTTTAGGATTCAGCGGGTTAGCAGCTATCTCTATATCCGATACTTCCATAAACCTCTTACCGCTTTCCAGCGCCGCGATAAAGGTGCCGAGCTGATGGTAGCCGCACAGAGCTTTTATAAGGATCCTTTGCTGGCTATAGATATCGGACGAATTCATATCAGCCTCATCCAGTTCTTCTTTTACGGGTATTATCTCAGTGATCTTGACTCCGGTGTCCATGGCCATCTCAGAGAGACGCTCAAGCACCTCAGGGAATTCCTCCTCTTTGGGCAGTTTATTAAGGTAAAAATCCGCCTTCGCCTTAAGTTCGCCTACCTCTTTTTTTATAACAGGCATTCTGTCGATAGAAAGCTCGGCCTTGGCTATCCGGCTCTCTGTTCTGGATACCTCGCGAAACGCGGAAAGGAATTTCGCTACTATCGGAGAAATAAAAAATAGATAATAGCCGGCAAGCGCCAGAAGGCATATTATAAGGGCTATGGCCATGATCTCACGCTTCTTTGCCTTCTTCAAAAAACTCAATGGATCAAAATTTATCTTCTTCATAGCGCCTTCTATTTAAAATAGCAGATCAGCTCAAAATCCATAATTTCGATATCTTTTAAGCGCGATCGCTGTATGGAGGTAGCCTCGACTTCTTCATAGTCTGCAAAAAAAGACTTGTTATTCTTAAGGCTTTTAATAAACTTACCTATAGCGGCGGTCTCTTCGCCGCCTTTTGCGATAACGCTGCCGTTAATATGCAGCGTTTTGATTATTTTTTTTCTGGTGATCGTCTGTGGCTGCTGGTCCTCACTGCCCGAACGCTTAAGCTCCATTCTTTCCAGCAGCGTCTCCTGCTCAAGCCATAATCTATTAAGCCAGACTCCGGGGGTCATGACATCGCTCAGGTCGCTTAACTTCTTCGCCCAGCTCATCCTGCCTTGGATCAGGCTGTCAATAGCATCTATCTTTACCCTCTTAGTGGTAAGCTCGTCTGTGAGTTCATCGGCGATTTTTTTTTCCGGCTGAAGCGCTTGCCACTTATCCTCCAGCTCAGCAAGGCTCTTCTCTTTCATATTCGTGGAAAATCCGAGGATAATATGCACCAGAACAACTATAATAACAAGCGGGAGAAATGATATATTCGGAAGCTCGACCTTTTTTACTCTTAATTCTTTAGGAAGCAGGTTTATTTTAATCATCATAGGTTCACCTCAAGGCCAGTCCTATCGCCACGCCCAGCTGATCCTTTATCCTGGAAAGCAATTCCTTGTCAATGGCAGGGTCTATTTCCATGCCGGCGATCGGGTCCCATTGAGCGACTTCTATGTCAAGGGTTTCCTTGAACAGGCCCGATACCTCATTTATCCTGGCCCCTCCTCCGGTCAGAAACGCGCTCTCTATTCCCTTGCCCGATTGATTTTCATAGTAACTAAAGGAAAGCCTCACCTCATCGATAATATTATGTAAAATAGCCTTCATTTTTTCATCGACCTTATCTGAGCGGGCGCCGGGATTTAATTTCATGTCCTCTGCTGCGGCCAGATCTACGGACATGGCTTCTGAAATTGATTTAGTAATATCGTTTCCTCCGAGCTGAATGACTCTGGAAAAATAGAGGATCCCCTCATCAAGTATATTAATATCAGTTGCCGTTGCCCCGATGTCGATTAAAGCGGAAGCTCCGGCCTTATCCCTATCCGCGCTATTGAGAAAGGCATTGACATTCGCGAACGAGGCGATGTCCAGCATTCCTATGGATAATCCCGCTTCAGCGATCATCTTTGCCCGCTCATATACAGCGGCTTTTTTCGCGGCTGCAAGCAAGACACGCATCTTATTTTCGGTGCCTATACGCGGCTGTAGAAGCTGATGATCAATAAAAACCTCATCAATTGTAAAGGGTAGATATTTTTCAGCTTCAAACGGGATAGCGTTTTTAAGCTCTTCAGGTGTCATGTGCGGTAATTCTATAAATCTGACTACTACTGACGGGCCTGAGAGTGCGGTATTGACTTCTTTGCCCGTGATCTTCGTTTTAAAGATCACTTCCTTTAACGCGCTAAGCCGGTTGTCGTTGTAGGGCGCGGATATCTTCTTATAAAAAAGATTTTTTATCTTCAGGCCGTCCCGCTCTTTTGAGAGTTCGACATATTTTATCGCTTGCGAACCTATGTCCAGCCCTATTTGACTTACTTCGGCTTTTGGCCCGAAAAGTTCTATTTTCCCGAATTTTTTTAGGATATTATTCATCATGTAGTGAATGCCCCCCGACATCGCAGCTGACGGGAGACGATGTACCCGTTACTCCTATAGTGTAAGTTCCGTTTGCGGGACATAAAGGCTTGCCTCCGCGCAGGTAATTGTATATCTCCTCCTCCTGTGTCGAACTTACCGCAACCCCTTCGTTAATATTGTTTTCAAAAATCCATCTGTCTACGGCGCCTTCTATCTGCCTCAGGTTATTCTGGCAGACAGTCTGTCTTGTCAGGATACGGGTCCTGTAAAAATTAGGTATCGCCATTGTGGTAAGAACTGCGATGACGGTTATGACAATAATGAGTTCTATAAGTGTAAATCCTGCCCTCTTTTTTATCATATTATATAAATACGATTAGTTCCTAATTAAAAAATATATCTTTAGTTAAAGGTACCATATAACAATGGATAAGTCAAGAGAAGGCGGGATAAAAACGAAAAATAAAAAAAGGCGATGGAAAAATACCAAATCCATCGCCTTTTCATTTACAAGGTCCGCTATTACCTTAAAATATTAATAGCCGGCCGGTAAAGCGCCGTGCTGGCTGCATGAAGGAGCGGTATTGACGTCATTTATCGTATAAGTACCGCTAGCAGGACAGTTTGGGTACCCGCCGCGCACATAATCACCAACGTTAGCCGTAGATGGAGTTGGTGTGCCGGACTGCCTTGTTTCAAGCGCCCACTGCTGCTTACCTGAATCGATCTGCCTCATATTATTGAAACATGCATTTTGCTGGGCCGTTGTTCTGGCTCTTACAAAATTAGGTATAGCTATAACCGCCAATAGACCTATAATTGCTACAACTATCATGATTTCGACAAGCGTAAAGCCCTTTTTGTTAAGCCTTCTCATGTTAATCCCTCCTCTCGTGCCAATTTGGCAACTGTACAGTTAGAGAACACCGTCACCCCTTAGGTAGGAGGTATTTTATTATAATCTACCCCTGGCAATGACTTCAAGCATACCCTCTAATCTTGTACTCAACGTAGTATATCATACCGTTGAACAAAAGTCAATATGTCAACAATAAAATTACTGTATCTTTATTGCTTACAAAGAGATACGTGAATAGCAAAATTTTTAAAATTCACCGTGCTCGCTGCAGGAGGGAGGTGTATCTATATTGTTTATCGTGTATGTACCTCTGCCGGGACATGCAGGAAACCCTCCACGAATATATGTGCCTACCTCACCCTCGCTGGGTGAATCAGATCCTGTCTTATTATCGAGGATCCCCCAATTCTGTTTCGCGTAATGTATCTGTCTCATACTGTTGATGCACGAACTCTGCTGGGCCGTGTTCCTGGATCTTACAAAATGAGGCACAGCAATAACGGATAAGAGGCCGATAATAGCGACTACGATCATTATTTCGACGAGAGTAAAACCTGCCCTGTATTTCAATGTTACCTCACTCCCACTTTTACATCGTGATAATAGTCGATATTTTAAAGATCGGCAAAAACATGCAAATAACGATAGTACCTATGATCACTCCTAAAAAAGCGATGATTACGGGCTCTATTATGCTCGTCAACCCGCTTATGGCGGTATCTACCTCCGCGTCATAGAAATCAGCTATTTTAGAAAGCATCTTCTCGAGTTGACCGGTCTGCTCGCCAACATTTATCATCCTGACTACCATGGGAGGAAATACAGCGCTTTTCGAAAGAGGTTCGGCTATATTTTCTCCGTTTTTTATGCTTGCTCTTACGTTAGAAACGGCGCGCTCTATCACTTTATTGCCGGCTGTCTTGCCTACTATCTCAAGCGAGTTTAAGATCGGCACACCGCTTTTTACCAGAGTGGAGAGTGTTCTTGTAAACTTACTGACAGCTACTTTTCTAAGTAATATACCTATTATAGGCATATTCAGTGTGAGTTTGTCGAATCGTAGAGCCCCTCTCTCTGTCTTTTTATACCGGGATATGAGTATCATAAAGACTGCCATTCCGGAAATGGTAAAAATGAAATACCTCCTTAAAAAATCGCTCACAGATATAAGTACCTGGGTAGGCATGGGAAGCGCTGCGCCGAATCCTGCGAATATCTCCTTAAAAACAGGGATGACTTTTAAAAGTAAGATAGCCGTTATAACCATCGCCATACCGGTGATGATGGCCGGATAGATCAGGGCCGACTTGACCTTCTTCTGGAGGATGCTCGTTTTTTCAAGGTATGTCGCCAGCCTGTCAAGGATCTCATCAAGCATGCCGCTTGATTCACCGGCCCTTACCATATTCACAAATAAGCCGGAGAATACCTTCGGCTGCCTTGAAAGCGCCTCTGACAGACTGGAGCCGGTTTCAACATCATCCCTGATCCGGAGAATAGCGACTGAGAACCTTTTATTATCTAACTGCTCTCCTAATATATCGAGCGCGCTGACCAGAGGTATGCCCGCGTCAACCATTGTAGCCATCTGCCTGGAAAATATGACAATATCATCAAGCCCTATTTTTTTCTGGAAAAATGAGGATCCGCCCCCTGCCGATTCCTTGCTTTTCGTTAAGGAGACAATGACCAGGTTCTTTTCGCGCAATTTTTTTATGAGGGCGGGCCTGTCCGGGGCATCCAGCGCCCCGGTCACGGTCTTGCCGTCCTCACTCTTAGCCACATATTTGAATGTTGCCACTCTGCTACCCCCCCGTAGTTATCCTCAATACCTCCTCTAATGTAGTATTGCCGTCTAAAAATTTTCTCAACGCGTTTTGCCTTAAAGTCTTCATCCCCTGTTTCATCGCGTATGCTTTTATCTGATCAGATGGCACGCGCCTTATCACCATATCCCTTATCGTGTCGTCTATGTTCAGTACCTCAAGTGTCCCCATGCGGCCGCAGTATCCTGTGTCGTCGCAGCGCTGGCAGCCTTTACCGGCAAAAAAATCCTTCGCGCCGGCATTTTCCAGCTCCGAACTGCCTATTCCCATTCTATCGAAAACTGATTTTGGAATGTCTACTTTTTTCTTGCAATCCGGGCATATCTTACGGCATAACCTTTGCGCGGCGACCAGGATAAGGCTTGAGGCTATCAAAAAAGGTTCTACTCCCATGTCTACCAATCTTGTGATCGAGCCGACCGCGTCATTTGTATGCAGTGTGCTCAATACCAGCTCGCCGGTCAAGGATGCCTTTATAGCTATATCGGCAGTCTCAAAATCACGTATTTCGCCTACCATTATTATGTCAGGGCTCTGCCTTAGGAGTCCGCGTAAGCCGTTGGCGAAAGTCAGGCCTATATCAGGATTGGCCTGGATCTGAGTAATTCCCTCGACCTGATATTCGACAGGATCCTCTATCGTTATAATGTTTTTGGCAGCCGTATTAAGAGAGTTCAGGATAGAATACAGAGTCGTTGATTTTCCGCTGCCGGTCGGCCCGGTAAGCAGAATCATCCCGTAAGGCTTTTTGATGGCCTGGTTAAAAAGCTCAAGATTATCTTTTAAAAAACCGAGCTTTTCGAGGCCGACTCCTAAATTGGCTTTATCAAGTGCCCTCAAAACGACTTTACTGCCGTACGCGATGGGTAAGACGGAGACTCTGAAATCGATCTCCTTGCCCTCCAGCCTTATCTTGAATCTTCCGTCCTGCGGCAGCCTGGACTCAGTTATGTCAAGATTTGACATTATTTTTAATCTTGCCAGTATGGCATTCTGATTTCGCTTTGGCATGACCAGGGCTTCCTGAAGCGCGCCGTCGATCCTGTATCTTATCCTTAGCTCTTTCTCGCAAGGCTCGATGTGGATATCGCTTGCTCTTTTTTTCAGGGCCTCGACCAGTATCAGGTCGACCATTTTGACGATAGGGGCTTTTTTGCTCTCCTCGGTAAGCTGCGTGACATCGATTTCTTCTTCCTCGACTACCTCAATATCCTCTTCGCCTCCCCCATCTTCAGCCTCCTTGACAAGCTCTGCCATTTCGCTATGGCCGCCGTAATAACCTGCTATAGCTTCCTTTATATCCTGTTCTGTGGCTATCACAGGGTCTATTCTATATTTGGTCAGCATCCCTACGTCATCGATCGCGAATATATTCAGCGGGTCAGCCATCGCCAGAGTCAACGTCTTTCCGATCGCGGAGACTGGCAGGACATTATACTGCCTGGCAGTCCTCTCCGGAACTATTTTTAATACGTCGGGGGCTATCTTGTATTTGGAAAGGTTGATCGGCGGGATATTCAACTCCTGGCTCAACAGCACCATAAGGTCTTTCTGAGAAATAAGGCCCTGCAGTATCAGTATCTCGCTTATGCTGCACTTTCTCTTTTTTTGTTCTTTGATGGCAAGATCAAGCTGCTCTTTTGTGATATATTTATTTGTCAAAAGCAGCTCCACAAATTTGTCCCTGAGTGATTTTTTCATCAAACTGCCCCTATGTCCTGGTCTCCGACAGTAAGCCGCACGACCTCTTCCCATGTCGTTATCCCGCCAAGCGCTTTCTTCAGCCCGTTCTGCCTGAGGGTCGTCATGCCTTCTTTTCTCGCGGCTTTCTTTATTTCATGTTCCTGGGCCATACCAGCTATCAACTCCTTTATCTTAGGCGTTAACACAAGTGTCTCCGCTATTCCGATCCTGCCCTTATATCCGGTTTGAAAGCAGTGCTTACAGCCTCTTCCCCTGAAGAGCGTCACTTTATCTTTGCTTATATCCATACTCACATCCTTGAAGGCCGACTTGCTTACCTCATATTCCTCTTTACAGCTCGGGCATATCTTTCTTGCCAGCCGTTGCGCGGCAACTAAAAATATAGAGGATGTGATTAAAAACGGCTCTATCCCCATATTTACCAATCGCACCACTGAACCGGCAGCGGTAGTAGTATGCAGTGTGCTTAACACTAAGTGTCCGGTCAGCGCCGACTTAATAGCTATATCAGCGGTATCATAATCTCTTATCTCACCCACCATTATTACATCGGGGTCCTGCCTCAAAATACTGCGCAAGGCCCCGGCAAAGGTAAGGCCGATACCCGGCTTTATTGTCACCTGGTTTATTCCGCGCAGGTCATATTCTATGGGGTCTTCGACCGTCACTAAATTCTTATCAGGAGTATCTATAGTCTTAAGGATCGAATACAATGTCGTCGTTTTTCCGCAGCCGGTCGGACCGCACACCACTATCATCCCGTGCGGCCTCTTAGATTCCCTTTTTATATCCTCCAGGGGCTTGTCTTCAAAACCCAATTTATCCAGATCGAGCATGGCCTGGTCTTTATCAAGGACTCTCAGCGCGGCTTTTTCTCCGATACTCGAAGGTAAAACCGATATTCGGAAATCGACCTCTCTATTATGGATCTTTATCTTGAATCTTCCATCCTGAGGGAGCCTTCTTTCGGCTATCTTCAGGTCGGACATGACCTTCAACCTCGATACTATTGCTTCATGCATAAAACGGGGAGGGCTCTTAGCCTCTCTTAATACCCCGTCTATCCTGTAGCGGATTCTTAGCTTATTCTCCATTGGCTCTATCAGTATATCGCTGGCTTTGACCCTTACGCCGTCGGACAGAATGAGGTTAGTCACCTTGACAATAGGCGTCTCTTGCGTCATCCGGATGAGATCGGTAGTAGCAAGGCTGTCTTTGCGCTCGTGCTCCACCACCATCTCCACTTTATCATCGGCCTGCGCCATACCGGCCATTATCTCTTCAATGGCCTCGTGGGCGGCTTCACCGTAGTACTGGTCTATCGCCGACTGGATGTCTTTATCTGTTGTTATCAATACGCCTATCTGAAAACCGGTCAATGCCTTTATCTCATCTATGGCGAAGACATTGAGGGGATCGGCCATTGCCACTGTCAATGTATTGCCTATCTTAGAAATAGGTATGATCTGGAAGTGTTGGGCGGTTTTGCGCGGTATTAATTTTGCGACGGTCGGATCTATCCTATACCTCGCGAGATTTATAGGAGGGACTCCCAGTTCTTCAGAGAGAACGACCATCAGGTCTTTTTTGTCGACAAAGCCCTTTTCGGATAAAATATCGCTAAGCTTACCGCCTTTTCCCCTCTGAATCTTTAGGGCTTCATCGAGTTTTTCCGGAGTGATAAGGCCCTTTTCAAGCAATATCTTATTTATACGCGCTTTTAGCGGTAAGGCCATATTGTGATTTTATTTTTTTTCGTAGTATTGGTTTAAGGCGTTGTTTATATCAGTCATAGTACTTACGAAGGCCTGGACCTTACAGCCTGACATAAGCTCTATATCCTCGACTGCCTGCAAATTGAGAGGATTCGCCATAGCAATAGTCATGGTATTTCCTATTTTATCTACAACGATCAGACAATACTGCCTGGCGACATTTTCCGGTATTATCTTGATCAGGGCCGGATCCACCTCATAGCTCTGAAGCGGTAGGTATGGAAAGCCATACTGGATAGTTATGGCCTGAGCTATCTGCTCTTCAGTCACGTATCCTAATCCCACAAGTATCGTGCCTAATAGCCCGCTCTTTTGCTTCTGGATCTTTAACGCCTTGTCCAACTGGTCTTTCTTTAATATTCCCTTTTCAAGCAGAAGCTCTCCCAGTTGCTTGGATACTACTCTTCTTATCGGCGACATATTTACCTATTCCTTAAAGGCTTCCCTTTGCGTATTTCGCGAGCTCGCTCGGATCTGAAGACCGCGCGAAAGCGTCATCGTATGAAATAATGCCTTTTTTATAAAGCGTGGCAAGCGCCTGGTTCATCGTGCGCATGCCTTCCCTTTGCCCTGTCTGTATCTGAGAATATATCTGATGGACTTTAGATTCTCTTATCAGCGCCCTCACTGCGGGATTGGCGATAAGGATCTCATTCACCAGCACCCTGCCCGGCGGCGTTTTTTTGGGCACCAGAAGCTGCGCTATTATTCCTACTAACACAAAAGATAACTGCGTCCTTATCTGCTGCTGCTGATGTGACGGAAACACATCTATGATCCTGTTTACGGTCTGCACGCTATCTGATGTATGCAGAGTAGCTAACACGAGGTGGCCTGTCTCCGCGATTATAAGCGCGGCCGCTATAGTCTCAAGGTCCCGCATTTCCCCTATGAGTATGACATCCGGATCCTGCCTCAAAACGTACTTAAGCGCCGCGCCAAAGGTATGGGTATCGTGATGGACCTCTCTCTGGTCTATTATAGCTTTTTTATTTTTAAAAACAAATTCTATCGGGTCTTCGATGGTTATGATATGGCATTCCCGCTCATCATTGATAAAATCGACCATTGCCGATAAGGTCGTGGATTTTCCTGTTCCGGTTGCCCCTGTTATCAGCACCAGCCCCTTAGGTTTACGGCATAACGCCTGCATTACGCCCATGGGAAGGCCCGCTTCCTCAAAACCCATTACCTCAAACGGGATAAGCCTGATGGCTATGCCCACGTTTCCCCGCTGAAGGAATACATTGACTCTGAACCTGCAAAGGTGGCTTATCTCAAAAGAAAAATCGAGCTCTTTTTCCTTTTCGAATATCGCGATCTGTTCTTCTGTTAACATCCCGTAAGCTATTTTTTTCGTTTCTTCGGGCGTAAGTACCTTCTCGTCCGCGTTAACCAGCTTTTCATCGATCCTCATCTTCGGAGGATAGTTGGCGCCAATATGAAGGTCGGATGAATTTTTCTCTAACAGTTGCTTTAGGATGACGTTTATATCGATCGACATTTCAGCTCCTGTCCTTTGTCAAATGATCTTATTTTTGCCCTGCGTTTTCGCGGCGGCAACCGAATCCGCGGCTTTCTTCTTGAGTGATTCCGAAGAAGAACCGTCTATGGGATTCTCGCTGACCCCGCCGCTTATTGTCAGGCGCCTTCCTGATCCGCTACCCAGTTCAATATTTTCAACAGTTTTTCTTACGGCCTCGGCTATTCTATAAGCCTCTTTTTTATTCTTCTCCGGAAGTAATAAAGCGAATTCATCTCCGGAAAGCCGCGCTGCCCTGCCTATTTGAGTGACATGCTCTTCTAGCACGGAGGCTATCATCTTAAGCGCCTTCTCCGTCACGAGCTCGCCGTTATCACTTCTGAACTTATCGAATCCGTCGACATTAAACATGACATACGAACAAGGCCTCTGATAAAGGACACCTCTTTTGATCTCCTCACCAAGCCTTAAGGTGACATAGGCCTCGTTGTATAAGCCGGTGAGATCATCCTTTATGGCCAACTCCCTGGCCTTTCTGATAAGTATCTCTCTGTCATAAGCTATAGCGGCTTGTTTAGAGAAGATCTTCAGCACATCCATATCGTCGGAATTAAATGTATAGTCACTTTCCCTGCTTCCCGCGAGCATCATCCCGACCGCCTTACCGCGCGATATGATGGGAAATGCGGCGAAGTTTTCAACGCCAACGTCTTCCATGAACATTTCCGTATCCTTCGAGCGCTTAGTGCCGGAATCGGCATATACAATAGCGCCTTTTAATAAAGCTTCCCCGAGTAAGTCTTTCCCGGGACGTATTTTGAGATCGCGAAGCTTTTCGTTTGTAAGATTATTCTCTACGGCCGATTCCAGGGTCCCGGCTTCGATAGGCCTCGGTAAATAGATCACCGCGTAACCCGCGTTCATAATCTCGACGGTCTTATCGGCTATAAGAGCCATAACGCCATCAAGGTCAGACGCCATGGAAATTTCTTCGCTTATTTGCAGCAAGCTGGATAAGGCAAGGACTTTTTTATGGATCTCTATATTTATCAATTTCGTCTTTTCCCCATACGAGTTAAGCTCATCCATGTCCCGCCTGATACGTGATGTCAGGCTGTTGATCGAACTCCCAAGCTCGCCTATCTCGTCTTCGGAAGATACGGAGATTCTGCGGTCGAACATCCCTCCGGCTATAAGTTTTGATTCTATCGCCATATCGATGACCGGCATTATAAGCTGCCGCGCCAGCACAAGGCCTAACAGAGCCAAGATGACACTAAAGAAAAGGATCCACGATGTCTCTATTATATCTCCTGTGGGGGGAAATATCTTATCCCGGAGGAGGTAGGCTGCTACAAGCAAAGGTATCATTGCCATAAGGCAAAAAGCAACCGTAAATTTGCGGCGTATCCCTTTTGGCGCCAGGGATAATTTTTTGAGAAGATCCATAAATGACTCCCCTATAATTATTGTACTTTTTTTACAGAAAAAGTATACATTATTACACGCTAATTGTCAATATAGCATGCCGATTATAATAATTACAATGCGCGGCGCTAAAAAACCGATCTGTGCATATCTACATTGATCACAAGTGCCAGAGATAACCATGTAGTTATAAGGCTTGACCCCCCATAGCTGATGAGAGGCAGGGGCAGTCCTACGACCGGCATAAAACCGGCAGCCATTGCGATGTTGACTATGACCTGGAAGGATATCATCGCGGCTACGCCTGAGACGATAAGCCTGCCGTAAATATCGTTTGACCTGCTCGCGACAGATAATATGCGGATTATAAGCAGACAGAAAAGCAGTATCACCAAAAAACTGCCCGCAAAGCCCCATTCCTCTCCTACTACGGAAAATATAAAATCAGTATGGCGTTCCGGTAAAAAATTCAGCTGATTCTGAGTCCCGCTTGTCCACCCTTTTCCGAACAACCCTCCTGAGCCGATAGCGATCTTTGACTGGATCACAGTGTAACCTGCCCCCAGAGGATCCATATTGGGATTCATAAATACAAGCAGTCTTCTTTTTTGATAATCCTTTAAGAAATTCCAGAAAAGTGGTGACGCTATGAGACCCGCCAATATCGTCCCAATAATAAACCTCATTGGCGTCTCCGAGCACAGCAAGATGGCAAATAGTATGGGCAGGAGCGCTATGGCGCTGCCAAGATCCGGCTCCTTGAATATGAGCAGGCAGAAAAGGCCTGTTATGCCTAATGCCGCAAGAAATGTGCGTATGTCTCTTATGGAATGACGGTTATTGCCTAGAAAATATGACAATGTCAATATCATGGCGAGTTTAGCAAACTCGGATGGCTGGAATGTCAGCCATCCGAAGCTCAGCCATCTGCGCGCGCCCATCCTTGATCCACCGATAAAAAGTATCAGGATAAGCGCTAAAGCGATCAAGACGTAAAAAAGGTAAGACCAGTCAAGTATGCGGCGAAAATCTATATTGATGATGACGACAAGCATCACAATGCTGACCGCCAGCCACGCAACCTGCCTGAACATGAAGTTGATCCCCTTTATCTCCCCCATGCCGCGTGAGGCGCTATAAAGAAAAAGAAGGCCTATTCCGAATATAAGTAACGGCAATATGATCAGAAAAGGGTCGAAGCCTCGTTTATAACTTATATTGTACATCCTACAGGTAGTCCAGTTCTTTTAACTTTTTGAAAATTTTAGCGGCGATCTTGCAGGGTTTATCCCCGCCACTTCCGCCATACTCTAAAAAGACTACTAACGATATTTTGGGCCTTCCTGCCGGTGAGTAACCCGCAAACCAGGCGTGAGTGCCGGCCGGCCCGGCCTGAGCTGTCCCGGTCTTTCCGGCTATCTCTATGCCGGGAACACCGGCATGTTTTGCTGTCCCTTGATCATCCTCTACAGCCCGCCTGGTTCCTTCTTTTATCACATTAAAAGTCCCGCCTGAGATATTGAGCCAGCTCTTATGGGAACCGGATACATCGATATCGCCTATTTTTTTTACAATAAACGGACTGATCATCTGGCCTTCAAGGGCAAGCGCGTTTATCATCCTGGCTATCTGGATCGGCGTTACCAGAAGATAGCCCTGGCCTATGGCATAATTTACGGTATCGCCCTCGTACCACTTTTCCATTTTTTCGCGCTTTTTCCATGACCTGCCCGGCACGATTCCTTCTGACTCATACGGAAGGTCTATCCCGGATTTGCTTCCGAATCCATAAAGTGCGGCGAAATGCTCTATTTTATCTACGCCTGTCTTCCTGCCGGCCTTATAAAAAAATACGTTACATGAGTTCTTTATGCCTTCCGCCATAGTCTGCAGTTTATGGCCTGATTTTTTCCAGCAGCTGAATGTTCTGTAGCCGAGCGCATAAGAGCCTTTACAATCCAGTTGCTCATCATGTTTTATACTTCCGGAATCAAGCGCGGCCGAAGCAGTTACTATCTTAAAAACGGAACCCGGGGGATATGTGCCGGAAATGGCTCTGTTGACCAGAGGATAATCACTTCTCCCGAGCAGATCCGTCACCTTGCGGTAGCCGGATGATGAAACAAATATATTAGGATTAAAATCCGGTTTACTTACAAGCCCGATCACTTCCCCGTCCTCGGCATCCATGACCACTACAGCGCCATTATGTTCTTCCAGCAGTGAATCTATAAACGCCTCAAGCTCGATATCTATGGTAGTAGTAATATCCCTTCCCTTACTTGGCTCCCTTATGCCGAGCACCCTTAATTCCCTGCCTTTTGCGTCGACCTCTATCTGCATGCCGCCGCTTTCACCTTTAAGATAATCGTCGTAATAAAATTCGATGCCGCCTCTTCCTACAAGATCCATCGGCTTGTATCCGTACTCCCTCAAGACATCGAGTTCCTCCTCGGATATTTTGCCCACGTACCCTGCTATATGCCCGGCTACATTGGAATTCGGATAATGCCTTGTAGGATAGGTCTGTATGATGAGCCCGGGGAAATCCACGCTTCTCTCAGAGATCGATATAGCGGTTTCTTTGCCTATATCTTTCTTGATAATAAGGGGAATGAATGGCGCGACAAAGTCTTCTTTCAGCTTTTTCTTTAAATCCGCCTCGGACAGCTCTAACAATCCGCTTAAACGGCTTAGGCCTTTATCGTCGACATTAAACTCCTGAGGTATCACGGCGCAATCAAACGCCAGACGATTGCCGGCTAAAAGCTTACCGTTACGGTCATATATATTTCCGCGGGGCGCGATCAGCGGGAGGAGCCTTATCCTGTTTCTTTTTGATAGTTCGGAATAATGGTAACTCTGCAGGCACTGGATGTAAAATAGGCATATGACCAACGCGATGAAGAAAAACACGATCATAATTTTCATAATGCGTATCCTCATAATGCGGTCTCACTTAATCCAAGCACTCTCGTCAGGAAAGCGAAGATCCATATGGCAAGAAAAGAGTTTAACAATGATATCAAGACAACGGGAGAATTAAATAAGAGCCTCGATCCGGCCCAATGTGACACGGAGGGCCCCCGCGCGCTGACGATGATGAAATATGCCGAAAGGACGATAAAAGACAGTGTGAACGTCAGGATGAAGTGCGTGATCATACTGTCTCTATAAAATTTGGTGTTGCTCTTGCCTATTATGTATCCGCCGGCGGCGAAAAGCATGGCATTCAGGCCGAATAGCCTTATGGAGAAAATATCAAGCAGTAGGCCGCAAAAAAAACCCGTCTCAGCGCCGAACTTTCCGCTGGAAAAAAGAGCGAAAAAAGCGGTTACTATGATCAAGATGTTCGGCTTCACGGTGCCTGATCTTAAAAGATCGCTGATCACCAGTTGTAAAAAAAATCCCAGCAGTATTACTGTGTAGGCTTGCCCGCGTTTTACTCTATGCATAGGACTTCTTCTAATTTCGAAAACTTACCCGAAGGCTGTATGATAGCGAATTTATACAACCTTCCCTTTTCCTTTGCCACTTTTATTATTTCGCCTATCAATAGGCCCTTTGGATAGATACCGCCCATGCCGGAAGTCAGGACCTTATCCCCGGCGCTGACTTCTGATTCCAGCGAAAGATATATGAGTTTACACTCGCCCTGGGCGGTGCCTGTTAAAAGTCCGGTCTCGCGGCTGTTCTGCACTATCGCGCCCACCTTTGAGTCTATATCATTGATCAGCATGACTTTACTCATAGCCTCGCCGGGCTCCCTGATCCTTCCTATAAGCCCATTTCCGGATATGACTACCATATCATTCCTGATGCCGTCTCCCCTGCCTTTATCTATGAAAACAACGGACGACCAGTTATTCGGATCCCTTCCTATGACAGAGGCCGGGATAGACTGCTTTTCGATCTCCTTCTTGAAACCCAGAAGTTCGCGCAGCCGCTCATTCTCAAGGGCGATCTCATCCAGTTTTACGGTCTTGTTCTGTAATTCCACGATCCTTCGCTTAAGCCCTGTCTTCTCGCTGTCTGCGTAAGGCAGGCGCGAGATCTTTTCAAAATAATCAAATAAGTTATCGAGAGCTTTAAGCGGAGATCTTGCGGTGCTATAGATGGCTCTTTTGAGATGCTTGACAGGCTCCGGGGGGGCGAACATGGACCAGATAAGAATCGCGGTTATAACGATTACGACGATTAACCTGGGCCTCAACACAATGATTCGCCTTTAGATTTTTTAAGATTCAAGCTTTGGGATGACCGCGACTTTTTTCAGATATCTTAGTTCTCCGAGGACCTTCCCTGTTCCCAGGGCGACTGCGGTCAAAGGATCGTCAGCAAGGTGAACAGGCAGGCCCGTCTCCTCAGAAATCAGTTTTGATAATCCTTTGAGCAGCGATCCGCCTCCGGCCATGACTATACCTCTCTCTATGAGGTCCGCTGAGAGCTCCGGCGGGGTGCGCTCAAGCGTTATCCTTACGGATTCCACGATCTGGGCTATGGGCTCTGCCAGCGCTTCACGTATTTCCTCGCTTGAGATCGTGATCATCTTAGGCAAGCCCGCTACAAGGTCCCTGCCGCGGACTTCCATGGTCAATTCCTCTTCCAGGGGGTAGGCGGAACCGACCTTCATCTTTATGTCCTCGGCCGTTCTTTCTCCGACCATCAGATTGTAGGTCTTCTTCAGATAATCGATTATCGACTCGTCCATTTCGTCGCCGCCGATCCTTATGCTTCTTGAAAAGACTATTCCCGCCAGAGATATCAGGGCTATCTCGGTTGTCCCTCCGCCGATGTCTATGATCATGTTACCCGCGGGCTCCTGTATCGGCAGCCCGACTCCGATCGCGGCCGCGACAGGTTCTTCGATCATGTGCACCTCTCTCGCGCCGGCATGCAGGGCGGAATCCTTAACCGCTCTTTTTTCCACTTCCGTGATCCCGGAGGGTATAGCGATCACCATACGCGGCCTTACAAAAAATCTTCTTGAGTTGTGGGCCTTTTTGATGAAATACCGCAGCATGCTCTCCGTTATCTCAAAATCCGCTATGACTCCGTCTCTCATCGGCCTTATCGCCACTATGTTGCCGGGTGTACGGCCAAGCATCCTTTTGGCTTCTTCGCCGACCGCCAGGACATTTGAAGTCCCCTTTTGAATAGCCACTACAGAGGGTTCACACAGGACTATCCCCTGCCCTTTGACGTAGACAAGCGTGCTTGCCGTTCCCAGGTCGATTCCCATATCATTTGAGAAAAACGCAAGCACATAATTGAATAACCACATAAAACCGTCAGAAATTTTTTTGACCTTGTCTTTCATTTTTTTTCTCCTAACATGTCCTGAGGCTGAGGTTTTTAATATGAATTGCAGTTAATATATAAGATTGATAATGAAATAATTATAACAAAAAAGAGCCGGGATGTCAATAGATGGAGACCGATTTCAGGATATTAAAAAATTCCGGGAAGGAAGTGTTTACGCAGGAAACATCATCTATAACGCTTTTCTCAGAGGCAAATAGAGCCGCGATCGAAACAGCCATCGCGGTTCTGTGATCGCGGAAGCTTGATAGGTCCGACCCGATGAGCTTGCCGGGGCCATCGATCACAACATCGTCTCCTTTAGAGCGTATGACGGCTCCCATCCTGGAGAGGTTATGCTGCATGGATCGTATGCGGTCTGTTTCCTTGACTCGAAGTTCGCCGGCGCCTTTTATAACAGTCTGCCCTTCGGCAAAGGCCGCGGCTATCATCAGTGCCGGCAGTTCATCGATAGAACCCGGTATTTCAGATCTTTCTATGGTAGCCGGCCTGAGCTTGCTGGAACGGATAATGAGATCACAGACAGGTTCCCATCCATCGATCTTTTTATTAATTTCGATATTTGCGCCCATTTCCTTCAGGATCTCAAGGGCCCCCGTACGCGTCTTGTTGCAGCCAACGTCCTTGATGACGAGCTCTGAATCCTCCCCAAGCAGCGCCGCGACGATAAAAAAAGCCGCTCCTGATATGTCCCCCGGAACCCTCATGTTTTTGCCCTTTAAAGACCGCCCTTTTTTTATTGTCGTCTTAAGGCCGTCTGAAGCAATATCCGCGCCGAAGAGCTTAAGCATCCTCTCGGAGTGGTCCCGCGACTTAAACGGCTCTGTCACGGAAGTAACGCCGTCGGCGTGAAGCCCCGCGAAAAGGATGGATGATTTTACCTGCGCGCTGGCTGCAGGCGATATATGATCTATACCCTTAAGCCTTCCTCCGTGTATTGTAAGAGGGGCGAGATCGGCGTCATCCCTGCCTTCTATGCGGGCCCCCATCTGTCTAAGCGGCTCGGTGACTCTTTTCATGGGCCTTCGGCTCAAAGAGTCGTCACCGGATAAAGTGCATTCAAAATCTTCTCCGGCGAGGATCCCAAGTAAAAGCCGCATGGTCGTTCCCGAATTGCCAAGATAAAGTTCCGCGGCAGGTTTTTTAAGTCCGCCGGACCCGGCCCCATTGACCGTTACAGTAGAGCCGCTCAAACCGATCCCTACTCCCAAATTTTTAAAGGCCGCCATAGTTGAAAGGCAATCCTCGGCATTTAAAAAATTTTCGATTTTTGTGACGCCTTCCGAGATAGAGCCCAGCATTACCGCCCGGTGGGATATTGATTTATCTCCCGGCAGGACTATTTCGCCTCTGATCGACTTTGCGGGATTTATCGTCTTGCTATTGTTGCTCATAAGAGAGCCGCCATATTAATTTAAAAGGCCGGGTATTTACGATGCCCGGCCAGGTCATTTATCATTGTCATACTGAAAAACTAATCACTTCGCACAACAACATTGTCGTTCACCATCATAGAGCCTGGCTTGAGCTCTTTTAAGATCGCCGCCGCGGCCATTGTATCGTAGATCTTTTCTACCTTAGCTTCGCCGACATACTTACCGCCCCTGAACACCGTTAACATATTTCCCAGGCGGATATCGTCTCTGGTGCCTATATCCACCACTATAAAATTATACTCCCTGTTGATGATAAGTACCTTGCCCTCAAGCTCGCCCGCCGCCCTTACGACTATACGCTCCAGCTCTATGCCCTGCTTGTTTACTATATCGCGGACCTTGTCTTCCAGGACATCCTTGACCTCTGCCAGTTTATCAATGCGCCCCTTAAGCTCACTGTATTTTGTTTTTTCTTCATCAAGTGTACCTTGTATCTTACGCTTTTCGCTTAAAGCGGAGTTTAATTTTGACCTGATCCCTTCTATCTCGCTGTCTTTCTTGCTGAGCCTGGACCTTATGATGTCGTTCTGCGATTTTTCCTTCTCATAGGTCTCCTCGAGCACTTTTTTTTCCGTCTCAAGGGCGTTTATATTCATATCGAGGTCTTTCTTTATCAGCTCAAGCTCCTCTACCTCAAGAGACAACCTTTTTCTCTCTTTCATGGTCTGAGCAAGCTCGTTCTGAAGGGCGATTTTTTCCTCTTTTTCGCTTTTTAGCGACATAGACAATACTAAAGAAACTACTATTAAAACCACCGCGACCGCCAGCGAAACGATAGTGACAATTTTATTTTCTTTTAACATAAGTCCCCTATTTATTTACATGTTGTATCAATTATACCATAGGTTCATAAAAATGCAAACTAATTAACTTTCATTTTTTAGTTTATCGATCACTTCCTTCAAATCAGCCGGTAATGGAGATGTAAAATGCTGCGGCTGTTTGGTCGTCGGATGCAAAAAAGATATCTCAGAGGCGTGTAACGCCTGGCGGGATATCAATTTTTTCTTTCTTTTTACCCCGTAGGTCTCATCGCCAAGCACAGGATGGCCAAGATAGGCCAGGTGGACCCTTATCTGATGCGTCCTGCCTGTCTCCGGCTTGATCTCAAGAAGGGTATGGTCCTTAAGCCTATCAATGACTTTGTATCGGGTGATCGCCTCTTTTGAATCGGCAAACTTTACCGCCATTTTTTTTCTGTCGCGGTGGTGGCGCCCTATTGGCTCAGAGATGACGCCGTTATCCAGCTGTACAACACCTTCTACAACGGCTATATATCTTTTATCAGTCGTCCTTCTGCTGAATTGCCGGGATATAAACGCGTGAGCCTGTTCGTCCTTTGCGACGATCAGGAGCCCTGATGTGTTTTTGTCAAGGCGGTGGACGATCCCGGGCCTTCCTTCATCCGAGGTAGAAAGTTTACTTACATGATAGACGAGGGCGTTTACCAGTGTTCCGGTGTAATTGCCGGGCGCAGGGTGAGCCACCATGCCAGCAGGCTTATCGACAACAAGAAGCTTATCGTCCTCGTATATTATATTAAGGGATATATTTTCAGGCGCGATCGTAAGTTTCCGGGGCTTTAGTATTTCGGCCTCTATTACATCCCCCGCCTCGACCTTATGATTGCTTTTGTGGGACGCCCCGTTCAGAAGGACCTTTTTTCCCTTTATCAGCTTCTGCAGGCGAGTCCTGGATATTGACCGGGGGAGGTGATTTACCAGATATAGATCAAGCCTCCCTCCGGCCTCACCTCCGGTCACCGTAAATTTGTAGTTTTCCATGGGATCAGGCCTTTTTACTGCGGAGTAATAATAAAAGTGATGAAGCAAAGAATATTGCCATAGATATGAATTGAGATATGGACAACCCGTAAAGAACGGCCGTCAGATCACCTCTAAAAAAATCAATAGCGAATCTGCCTGAGGAAAAGAGTATGAGGTATGTGAAAAATATCATTCTGCCATTCCTGCTTTTTTCATATATAAACCTGAGCGCGATGAACATCAGCAATAGATATACGGATATATAAAGCTGGGTTGGATGTATAGGCTGAATAATACGGCCATCCGCGTAAAATCCGAAGAAAGAATATGTCGGTTTTCCGTAGCAGCAGCCGTTTAAAATACATCCTATCCTTCCGATCGCCTGTCCGAGGGCTATATACGGCATGATCAGGCCGGCCGTTTTCCATAAAGGCAGGTTGTTCTTATTTATCAAATACCAGGCTGTCAGGATCCCCGCGAAAAGGCCTCCGTGGATCGCAAGGCCCCCCTCATTGATCATAAAGATATTCAGCGGATTGCTTATGTATGGCCTCGGATTAAGGATGACATGCAATACCCTTGCCCCCGCTATACCCCAGATCAGCGAGTACAGAAAGATGTCGCATATCACGCCGGAAGGCAGGCCGTCGCGCCTCGCTGTACGGCTCGCGAGAAATACAGCGAGAAGAAATCCGAGCGCCACCATCACGCCATATGAATATATCTTGAGGTTGCCTATTTCAAATAATATCGGGTGCATTCTTTGACTTATCCTTTATCGACATCATGATGTGGTAAGCAAGAAGAGCCCCGCCGATAGTAATGGTCGTATCCGCGACATTGAAAACCGACCAGAATCGAATATCGATAAAATCTATTACATAACCAAAGCGAAGGCGGTCTATAAGATTTCCTGTCGTCCCGGCAAGTATGAGCAATAGCCCCGCCTTAAGATACAACGAGCTACTGCGCAGCTTTCTTGAGTTCAGGACGATTATGAATATCGTAAGGATTGAAAGGAGGATGAAGACGGGCAGCATCCCTTTAAACATACCGAATGCCGCGCCGCTATTATGGATCAGGGTGATGTGGAACACCCCCTTTAATATAGGTATGGTCTCGTTTAGCTTCAGGTTCGATGATGCAAGAAATTTAGTGGCTTGGTCCAGCGCGATTAACGCGCCGGCGATTAACGCGGATCGCGGCCTCACCTGCTATTTCTCCTCTTCCTTCTTTTTGCACGGTATGCAAAGTTGCGCGTGAGGTATGGCGGCTAACCGTCTTTTACTGATTTTTTTTTCGCATGAAAGGCACTTGCCATAATTATTTTCCTTTATTCTCTTCAGCGCCTCATCTATCATTATCAGTGTCTTGTGCTCACCGGAGGCAAGATTGAGCGAGAACTCGCGTTCATAATTGTCAGAAGCCATATCTGCCATATGAAGGGTGTATCCTGATAAGTCTCCGGCGGCGTCTTTCTGCGACAGCCGTCGTGTTTCCCCGGTAATGTGGCCGACGTTGGAGACCAGCTCCTCCCTTTTTTTGATCAGCAGTATCTTATATTTCTCAAGTTCCCTCTTTGTCATTTATTTTCTCCTTTTGAGACCCCTTACTACTTCCCCGCATTTCAAGCAAAGCCCGGGGTGTTCCTTATCCGCCCCTACAGTGGATGCGTAATTCCAGCACCTCTGGCATTTATTACCGTCCGCCTTTGAGATCCTTATGCTTACCGGGATCTCATCGGCTTTTCTGCTTCCGGATGGCGGGTCTTTAGCTATTTCGACAGATGATACTATAAAAAGTGTGTTGAATAGTTTCGTTTCCTGGTCAAGGGTGTCCAGCCACTCTTTATTATCGCTGTACAGAACTACTTTTGCGTCAAGCGAACTTCCGATCACACCTTCGCCTCTGGCTTCCTCCAGCATCTTCAGGACAGAATCCCTCAACGGTAAAAGCCTATCGCTCCATTTCCGTATATAAGATTCCCCGAACGCGCCTGAGGTCATCTGCTTCAGCTTTTTCAGGTCCGGCCAGTCTTCAAGATAAATGCTTTCGGCCTTTACTCCGGGAAGAGAGCGCCAGACTTCTTCCGATGTGTACGCTAAAACAGGCGCCATGACCCTGGATAGAATGCTGATTATCTCATAAAGAGCGCTCTGGGCGCCCCTCCTTAAGCGAGATTCCCTGCCGGCTGTATATAAAGTGTCTTTAAGCACATCGAGATATATCGAAGACATATCCACGACGCAGAAATTATAGATCGAGTTAAAAACTTTATGGAACGCGAAATTCTTAAAATTACTCTCGGCCGTCTCGAGTAACCGGCACGCGCGCCACATCGCCCACTTGTCTATTTCAGACATATCTTCTATTGGTACGGCATTATTTGCCGGATCGAAATCATAGAGATTGCCGAGCATATACCTCGATGTGTTTCTTATCTTTCTGTAGGCATCGGCAAGCCTGGCCAGAATGACCTCTGATAAACGCACATCGTCTCTATAATCGCAGGAGGCGACCCAGATGCGCAATATGTCGGCCCCGTATCTTTTCATCACGTCTTCCGGAGATATGACATTGCCAAGCGACTTGGACATCTTTTTTCCCTCGCCGTCCACTACGAACCCGTGAGTCAAGACCGACTTATATGGCGCGCTCCCGTCGATAGCCGTAGAGGTAAGGATGGCTGACTGAAACCACCCGCGATGCTGGTCACTGCCTTCGAGGTAGAGGTCGGCCGGGAATTCCTTTCTCGGCTTCAAAACAGCCTGATGGCTTACCCCTGACTCGAACCATACATCTAATATATCAAGTTCTTTTTCGAACTCATCGGATCCGCATTTTTTGCATTTTGTCCCGGCAGGAATAAGCTCCGAGGCCGCTTTAATGAACCAGGCGCCGGAACCTTCCTTTTCAAATATACCCGCTACATGATTTATAATGTCTTTATCCAATAGCAGCTCATCGCATTCAGCGCAGTAAAGCGCGGTTATGGGAACTCCCCAGAGGCGCTGCCTTGAAAGGCACCAGTCAGGCCTGTTCCGGACCATCGTCGAAATGCGGCCTTGGCCCGCCTCAGGCACCCACTTAACAGACTCTCCGATGAACTTGCCTACCCTGGTTCTCAGGCCGTCATGGTCCACGTTCATAAAATATTGAGCGGTCGCCCTGAAAATAATAGGGCTCTTACACCTCCAGCAATGCGGATACGAATGCCCCGCGTCTTCACTGTGCATCAAGGAATTTATACTTTTGAGCTTCTCGATTATTTTTTTGTTTGCGTCAAAGACGTGTAAGCCCTTAAATTCCGCGGCGGTTTCATCAAACCTGCCTTTTGAGTCTACGGGCATTACTGTCGGTAGTCCGTATTTTTTCCCGGTCAAATAGTCTTCATGGCCATGTCCGGGAGCGGTATGCACACATCCTGTGCCCTCTTCATGCGATACATAATCCGCCAGCACGATTTTCGACGTTCTGTCAATAAACGGATGAGCGCAATCAAACCCTTCGAGATCCCTTCCTTTGAATGTAGAGATAATCGAAGGTTCCGCCAGCTTCAGTTTTTTACTTAAGGCTTCAAAGAGGTCCTGGGCGAGTATCAGATATGAACCACTGTTTTCCACAAGAACGTATTTCAAAGTCGGGGCGAGCGCTATTGCTACATTAGCCACGAGCGTCCATGGCGTAGTCGTCCATATGAGGACATGGGCATCTCCCTTTACGCGCGCGGCTGCTTCACTGCCCAACGCCTTTTTAAACCGGCCCGTTTCGTTTAGCTTAAATTTTACAAAAACGGACGGGGATGTGCGCGGATTATATTCGATCTCTGCCTCCGCCAGCGCGGTCTCACATTTATAGCACCAGTTTACCGGCTTAAGATCTTTGTAGATATAACCCTTACCGACAAGTTCCGCGAAAGACCTTATGATGGCTCCCTCATATTCCGGATTCAGCGTCAAATAAGGATTTTCCCAGTCCCCGAATATCCCCAGCCTCTCGAATTGAGCCTTCTGTATCTTCACGAATTTAAGAGCAAAATCCCTGGCCTTGTTCCTGAACTTCACCTGGGGGATATCGCCCTTTTCTATGCCGAGCTTTTTCATCAGCTGGTGCTCGACCGGCAGGCCGTGGCAGTCCCAACCCGGGATATACGGCACATTATATCCGGCAAGGGTATTGAACTTTATTACAATATCTTTGAGGATCTTATTGAGCACATGCCCCATGTGTATATCGCCGTTGGCGTACGGCGGGCCGTCGTGCAGGACATATTTAGGGGCCTTCTCTCTCTTTTTCGACATAAGGCGGTAAATATCCTGTTCCTTCCAGCGCTTCAGCATCTGGGGTTCGCGCTGAGGCAGGTTGGCCTTCATGGGGAAGTCCGTCTTCGGCAGATTTAAGGTATCTTTGTACTCCATTACCATTAAATATATTTTCCTATTATTAAATCCAGCTTCTTCCTTGTCTCAGCCGGGATCATGTCCTTCGAGGTTATGATAGCGTCTTTCAAGCTTGAACCGCAGGAGCAGCTCCTTTTCACAGGGATGCCCTGGATCGCGTTCTTCACAGTCGTTTTTGCGGCTTCGCTGTTTTTCATCAGATTCCGAACGATCATCTCTATTGTGACGTCTTCCGAGACGTGCCAGCAGTCATAGTCTGTCACCATCGCAAGCGTCGCGTAACAGATCTCGGCTTCCCTCGCGAGCCTGGCTTCCGGCATATTCGTCATTCCGATAATGTCGATCCCCCAGCTTCTATACAAAAGCGATTCCGCTCTTGTGGAAAAAGCCGGGCCCTCCATATTGATGTACGTGCCGCCTTTATGTACGGTGACACCCGCTTTTTTTCCCGCTGTGAACAGCGCGCCGCTTAGTTCACCGCATACAGGATCCGAAAAAGCTATATGAGCCGCGACACCTTCTCCAAAAAATGTGGTCTTCCTTGCCTGGTTAGTCCTGTCAATAAACTGATCCGGTATGACCATATCAAGCGGCTTAAGCCCTTCTTTCAGGCTTCCGACCGCGGCGACCGATATTATTCTATCGACGCCCAATTTTTTCATACCGTATATATTCGCGCGGTAATTTAATTCACTCGGCAGTATTTTGTGGCCTGTCCCGTGACGCGGCAGAAACACCACAACCTTGCCTTCCAGTTCGCCTGAAATAAAACTATCCGAAGGATCGCCGAATGGCGTAGTCACTTTCTCTTCCCGGCGGTTTTTTATTTCATCAATATTATATACGCCGCTTCCCCCTATGACTCCTATTTTGCCCATCACTATTCTCCCATAGAGATTATTTTATTTTTTGACCTTGCCCCCTTGATGATCGCTATTCGGCTTATTGCGCGAAGCCCTTGTTTTTACCCTAACGGATATCTTCATTTATCGCAGCATACTTCCCAGCTGGTACAAGCTTGAGACCAGAAACATCCTCAGAAAAAAAAGAGCCATTATCGCCAGTATCGGCGATATATCTATCCCTATGTTATGGGCAGGGATAAGCCTTCTGAAAGGATAGAGTATAGGTTCCGTCAGTTTAGATAAAAGCTGGACTAAAAAATTATACGGGTCAGGGCTGAACCAGCTTATAACGGCTCTTATGATGATCAACCATGAAAGAAAACGTATAGCCATTTCCAGGACACCGGCGACAGCTATAAAAAGATTACCGAGAATAAACATCATTTATCTCCGTCGCTAAGTTCCCTTGAGCGCTTTTCGGCGGCCTTTATCCCATCCCTGATGATGCCATCGAGCCTTCTATCCTCAAACACCTTGAATGCCGCCTCCGTGGTTCCGCCTTTAGACGTAACACGCTTTCTCAGGCTTTCGGCGTTATAACCGCTGTCTCTAAGCAGGATAGCGCTGCCCAGCGCTGTCTTAAAGGCCAGATGCCTTGCCCTGTCCTCGCCTATTCCCATTTCTACGGCGCATTTCTCCAGCATCTCAGTCAGATAGAAAAAGTACGCCGGGCCGCTTCCCGAGACCGCTGTTACCGCGTCCATAAGCCGCTCTTCGATCTCGATAACGTCACCGATCGACTTAAATATTTGAGTCACTAATCTCTTATCCTGATCGATGACTTCTGAGTCAAAACTTAAAGCGGACATACTTTGATTTTCAAGCGCCCCCATGTTTGGCATGACCCTTGCTACGCGGACATCAACGTCAAGTATCTTCTTTATCTTTTCTATGGAAATGCCGGCGGCTATGGAAATTACCAGCTTGGAGGAATTCAGAAGGTGTGAGACTTCTCTTAAAAGCTCTTTGGCATCCTGAGGCTTTACGGCAAATAAAATAGCGTTACAGGAATTGATCAGCTCTTCGGAGGAATTGGCCACGTTTGCGCTAAGGCTTCCGCTGACAAAACTGCTCTTCTCAGTCAAGTGATCATACAGATAGAGATTCCCGGAATATATTGACCCCGAGGCTACAACGCCTTTCGCGATAGCCTCCCCCATGTTCCCGCATCCGATTATACCGAGCTTAATATCTCTCTCGAATTCCATATTATTGTCCCCTTAATATTTCTTTATTTAAAAATGGCGGAACCGATTCTTACGATATCGGCGCCCTCTTCGATAGCTACTTCAAAATCACCCGACATCCCCATCGATAGATGCTTCATGTTGATATTGTCGCGATTATAAGGCTTTAGATCCCCCAGCAGTTCTTTTAACTTCCTGAAATGAGGCCTTGAATCCTCCGGATCGTCTGAATACGGCGCCAAAGTCATTAGTCCGAGCAGCATAATGTTCTTCATGCCGGCTATTGACCCCACAAGGCCCCTGACGCCGTCAGGGCTGATCCCGAACTTAGAGCCTTCACCGGAAACGTTTACCTGGACCAGGATACTTTGCGCTTTATTAAGCTTTTCCGCCTCTATCTGAATTCTTTCGGCAAGATGCAGGCTATCCACAGAATGTATCAGATCAAACAGCTGAACCGCCTTTTTAACTTTGTTTGTCTGAAGGTGTCCTATAAAATGCCAGCGGACAGCCTGCGCCCCGCTAAGCCGGCTGTATTTTTCCTCGGCGTCACGGACTCTATTTTCGCCAATATCCGTTATGCCTGACTTTATCGCCTCTTCCGCCTCATCGATGCCGGCCTCTTTTGTAACGCAGACAAGGACGATATCAGAGGCGCTTCTGCCGCAAGCCAATGCCGTTTTTTCGATCTTCGAATTGATATTACTAAGTTTATTCCTGATCATCTTTTTTATTGGCAAAACAGAATAGCATAATAGTCACATATTGTCAACGCAATTAAGGTGTAAAGAGGCTGGAATATGAGGCAGATAAACGAAGATACTAAAAATAATCGCTAATAAAGTCGCCTACGCTTCTTGAGATCTTTTGCAGTATCCTGGGCCGGCCTTTTCTGCGGGTCAGGCCTTCAAGCCTTCGCTCTGCGCCGTACAGCGCAAGGCCGATCGATGTCAGATGGGAAGTGTTTTTAATGTCTCTGGCTCTTCCTTTTGCGTTACGCACATATGATGTCTCGGACGGAATACCAAATATCAAATTCACTTTTTCAACGAAATCCTCATGGATAAAACCTCCGCCTGTCAAATATATCTTAGAGACCGTTTTATCACGGCGGATCTTATCGAGTTTCGACTTTAGCTCCTCAAGCACGCCGTCCTGTATCACGCTTTTCTCCACAACAGCTGTACCCCTCAACAAGTTGTCGTAAAACAGGCATCCGGAGGTGTAGCTGTTATCGATCTCCAATAATATTACGCCTTTTTTCTCAGTTTCCGCCGACAGCAGGCACTTCGAACTCGCGATCCCGGAAAAAACAATATCTTCCATGTCGATACCCGCGAGGTTCATCGCCTTGACTATATTCTGCAGGAACGGGACATGTGCCATGACAAGCAAGGCCTCTATCTCCAGCTTTACGCCGTAAAGCCCTACTGGATTCTCGATATCACTCTGGCCGTCTACCACAAAATCCTGAGGTATCGAATGAATTATTTCTTTCTCAATATTGATCGGCATGGTATTGGCTACCTTAAGCGCGTCTTTTATGTTTTTGTCGGTGATCTCTTCTCCCCGCAGGTTAAGCTTTGCTATGCCGCGGCTTTTCTCGCTGAATATATTGCCTCCGGAGACTGAGATAAAAGCCTTTTGTCCTTCAGATCCGGATTCCTCGCGAGCCATGCGGAGGGCCTTGCGAATGGCACGGCTCAAAACGTCTATGTCGAGGACTCCTTTGCCGCCCAGGAGTCTTCCTTCCGATTTTCCGAGCCCGGTTACAAGCAGGCCTTCCTCCTTACTTAGGGCCGAAATACATGCCGACACCCTGGAAGAATGAACACTTATGGCAGTAATAATATTGTCTTTTTTTATCTTTTCCATTTCGGGCCGATCACCGGTTCTTTAAAGCGAAGGTCTATGTATCTTATGTCTTCGGGCCTGATCTTAGTGTCCTGCAGTATAGTCTTGAGATTGTTCAGCCTGGATGCGTATTCCTCATGCCCTATCTTGATCTCAAGCCCGTCCTCCAGAAAAAATATTGTATTCCTGATGCTTGAGACATCGATTTCCACAAGCTTATGCTCACCAAGTATACCCGATGAATCCAGCTCTTTCAATAAATACAAGGCCTTTTTAACTCTTTTTGATTCAGCCTTCGACCCGACTTGCATGGAAACATCCATGCGGATACCACTGATTATGGGCAGGTTATTATCGGGTGATTCCTTTACTTTCGACAGCAAAACAGCATCAGAATCTACAGGGTAGTATAGGCCTTTATGTATCTGCGCTATAGGGTATCTTAGTATCACTTTCGCCATTACTGTGGCCGGAAACGCCCTGCTAAGCCTCAGATCAGATAACTCCGGATAATCTTGCAGCATGCGCCGCCGGATGCCGTTCAACCCTAACATAAATATATTTTTCCCGACTATCATTTCCTGAAGGTCGGTATAATTTACGGTAGAATCCGCTGTCTTCCCGGCCAATATAAGTTCCCGCACTACAAAATGAGAGCTTTTAAAATAAAACAGGTAAAAAGATGTGGCCGTCAGGGCAAGCGCGAACAAGATCGCAAGCGACACTATCAGCTTCTTGCGGGAGGCCGTACCGCCCGGCCCCCTGGCCTTATCACGTTTCTGCTTACCGCTTTTCGCTATCTTTGCTTTAAAGTATGGCATTTTCTATATCTCCCCTTATTTTTTCTTCCCCTTGTTTTCCGTCGCAAGCCGCAACAGCTTCACGCACAGCTTACCAAAACTTATCCCCGCGGCTTCCGCGGCTTTCGGCATTAGGCTTCTTTCGGTAAGCCCCGGTATTGAGTTGACTTCAAGCACATATATCGCGCCGTCCGGGGAGAGCAGCATGTCAACTCTCGAAAAATCACTGCAGCCCAGAGACTGATGGGCGGCGAGTGCGAGCGCCTGCGCTTTTTCAGCCAGGCCTTCCGGCAATTCTGCCGGCACCCTGTATTCTGTTTTCTTATTCTTATATTTCGCGTCAAAATCATAGAAGACATTTTCCGGTATTATCTCGACTACAGGCAGCGCGGTCTCTTCTAAAATCCCTACTGTTATTTCTCTCGCTTTTATAAATTTCTCGACTATGATGCTGGGTGAGAACATAAACGCATTTCTGCACGCGTTATCAAATTCATCTTCATTCCGGGCCATCGACAGCCCGATACTTGAACCTTCATTTTGCGGCTTCACGACAACCGGCAGCGACAAAGAGCCCAGCGCCTCACGGGACGGTTTGTTAAGTATCTTGTAGTCAGGCACTGGTATATTGTTTTCTTCGAATATCTTTCGCGAGGCTATCTTATCCAGCGCAAGTCGTGAAGCATTGGCCCCGGAACCTGTATACGGTATGCCCATAGCCTCCAGGATCTTTTGCACGGTCCCGTCTTCGCCGAATCGTCCGTGAAGTGCTATAAAAGCTATATCCGGCCGGCGGCGCTTCAATTGATTTTCAGCATCTCTTCCGTCAAGTTCCACCAGCTCAGCATCAAGTCCTTCAAGCCTCAGCGCCTCATATACAGCCCTGCCTGATCTTAATGAAATATCGCGCTCGTTCGACGGCCCGCCCGCGATAATAGCTACCTTTCCCATGCCTTCAGCATTAGACAATTTTTATCTCCGTTGACAGCTCGACGCCGCTTTTATTCCTGACGCTCTTTTTCGCAAGATAGATAAGGCTCATAACATCGCTGGCGCTGGCCCTTCCCCTGTTCACTATGAAATTAGCGTGTTTTGGCGAGATCAAAGCGCCGCCCGAGGACTTGCCTTTAAGCCCGCATTCATCTATAAGGGCGCCGGCGGACCTATCGAGATCAACAGGATTTTTAAAAATGCAGCCGGCGCTCGCTATTCGAAGCTCCTGGGTCTGCTTCTTTTTTAACAAATAATTATCGCATTCTCTCCTGATATCGCTTTCGCCTTTCTTTATCAAATTAAATTTTACTTCAAGGATCATACTGTCTTTAAGGCTGACTGACTTGTTGCTGAACGAAAATTCGAGCTTATTTAATAGCTTGATCCCGCCGTCACGCTCCATTACCCTGATCTCTTCGACAAAATCTCCGATATTATGCCACTCAACGGTATTTTCATAATGCCTTGACGCGGCATTCGTCATAGTGGCTCCGCCGACTGATCCGGGGATACCCGAAAGAAACTCCAGTCCGCCCAACCCTCTGTCGCCGCAGAACCGCAAAAATTCATTAAGAGATACTGAGGAGGAAACGCATACCTTTTGGCCGCTCCAGAAGATATAATTCAAACTGGGAGAACTCATATTTATGACAACACCCTTTATGCCTTCGTCTCTGACCAGAATATTTGTTCCGTTGCCCAGTGGAATAACCGGAATATTATTTTTTCTGGCAGTCAGAGCGCACTTCTTCAGATCGTCGATGTCTTGAGGTTCGAACCATATCTCGGCAGGCCCGCCTATCCGGAATGACGTGTGTCTATACATCGGCTCACCGTAACGCACCTTTCCTCTCACATTTGATCTTATGATCTTTTTTATGTCATTTGTCATATCTTAGACTTAAGCTCCTCCGCGACTTCGTTTATATCTCCGGCGCCGAGCACAAGAACCATATCACCGCTTCCGGCTATCTTTCTTATATGCGGGCTGATCTCTTCTTTTTTCATATACTCGACGTTCTTGATGCCGCTTCTCTTCATCTCCAGATAAAGATTCTTTGAGCTGATATCCGGAATAGCCTTTTCGCTTGCCGAATAAATATCAGCCAGAATAGTATGCCCGGCCGCCCGAAAACATCCTATATAATCCTTAAAAAGATCTTTTGTCCTGGTATACCTATGAGGCTGAAAAACCACTATTACATTTTTCTTCAAAGGCAGGCACGCCCTCAGAACTGCTTCGATCTCCGCTGGATGGTGAGCGTAATCCTCTATCACCATCATACCGCCCTTTGTTTTTTTGATCTCGAACCTTCTCTTAGTGCCCTTGTACGCGGCCAACGCGGCCTTTATAACATGAAAATCTATTCCGGCGTCATGGGCCACGGATATCGCGGCTAAGGCGTTTGTCACATTGTGCGATCCCGGCGTAGTGAATTTTATGTCTCCGGGCATGGCCTTCCCGTCGATAGAACATTTGAACATCATATCAAGGCCTGATTGCCTTATTCCGGCGGCCTGTACTCTGGCGTTTTTAGCCGTTCCGAAGCCGGATTTATTTCCCGGATATTTTGCGCATGATCCCGCCAGCAGCGCATCATCGGTATTATAGTAAAGCATCCCGCCCTTTTTGATATTATCCGTGAATCTTTCGTAAATATCGACCGCGTTTTCTATTGACTTAAAATAATCCAGATGCTCCCTGTCTATGTTCAGCAACACCGCTTTATCAGGGTAAAATTTGAGAAAAGAGCCGTCACTTTCGTCCGCTTCGAATATAAAATGATCGCCGTCTCCGGATAGGATGTTAGAATGAAAATTCAGGACTTCACCGCCGATAGCCGCGGACGGCTTCAGTCCGGCGGCTTCAAAGATCAGCGCTATAAAAGCTGTGGTGGTGGTTTTGCCGTGCGCCCCGGTAACAGCAATACTCTTTTTGGGCTCTGCCAGCTTCGACAGCATATCAGCCCGGTGTATGACAGGTATACCCGTCTTGCGGGCTGATTCAAGCTCCGCGTTGTCGCCCGGTATGGAACTTGAATACACTACCAGATCACATCCTTCCAGATTTCCGCTGTCATGGCCTATCCGGCAGCGTATACCTTCGGCCTTCATCTCCTTGATTATACTGTTTTCCTTCGTGTCGGAACCCGTCACTTCATATCCCCGGCGCTTCAATATCCTGGCGATACCGCTCATGCCTATTCCGCCGATTCCCACAAAGTGGATCTTATTATACGTCATAGTGATCTCGTCTTAAGTTTCATCAGCCTTCCTATCTCATTCGAAAGGGCCTTTGCCGCGTCAGTTTTAGCCAGCGAACCCATGGCTGCTTTCATGGAATCTCTGAGGCCGCCGTCTTTCATAAGTTCGGCTAGCTTTGAAAGCAGGGTTTCTTCTGATAGGTCCTTCTCATCTATGACGCAGGCGGCGCCTCTATCACCGAGAAAGGAGGCGTTCCGCGTTTGATGCCTTTCCGCGAAGGGATACGGTATCAAGATACAAGGTATCCTGTGCGCGCACAATTCAAAGATCGCCGACGAACCTGCCCTGCTGATCGCGACGTCCGCGGCGCTGTAAACAACACCCATACCCTTGAAAAAAGGATACACTACGTGCCGCATACCGGTCTTCCCGTATTCCGCTTTCACGTTCTCATAGTCACTCTCTCCGCAAATATGCACTACCTGGATTTTATTCTTCGATCCGGCGTCCATATTCTTAAACATGTCAACGGTTATTATATTGATGCCGCTGGAACCCTGGCTGCCGCCCATCACAAGAACCGTAAATCTATCGGTCTCAAGGCTCAAAAACTCCCTGCAAACACCTTTGTCCTGAACATTTACCGCTAATGCGCTTATGGGGTTGCCGGTGACAACTGTGTTTTTCGACGGTTTTCCGGTATCGTCCGGAAAAGATAGCGCCACCTTTGTAGCGAAGGCCCGCATCATCCTGTTGGCCCTGCCCATTGCGGCATTCTGCTCATGTATCAAAGTAGGTACGCCCAATAGCGAAGACGCCACAAACGGAGGCCCGGCCACGTATGCGCCGAATCCGACAAAAAAATCCGGCTTGCCGGAGAATATTATCCGCATGGATTTCAGTGACCCTTTTATCAGCGAATAAGCAAAACTAAACAACTTTCCGGGCGAACGGATATTCAGGCCCTTGACCGGCAGTGTATGGAAATCAAAGCGGCTCTCCCTTAAAAGAGACTTGCCAAGGGCATTATCGGTAGTTAAAAAAGATACCTCGACGCTGTCCCCGTAATCCTTTATTATCTCCTCTGCCAGCGCAAGCCCCGGAAAAATATGGCCGGCGCTCCCGCCGCAGGCTATGAATATCTTTTTTTTATCTCGCATTACCCCTTCCAAGATTCAGTAACATGCCTATCAGCATCATATGAGTCACAAGCGAAGTCCCTCCGTAACTGAGAAACGGTAACGGCAGGCCTTTTGTCGGCAGACTTCCGGTGGACACACCTATGTTTATTATCGCTTCAAGTCCTATTATAGACGTGATCCCGAATGCCAGCAAGCGTGAAAATTCAGAACCCTTTTTAAAAGTTATCCTCATCCCGTTCCATATCAAGACACCAAACAAAATAACGATCAATCCCGCGCCTACGAAACCCATCTCCTCCCCGATTATGGAAAATATAAAGTCCGTATGGGATTCCGGCAGATAAAAAAGTTTCTGCTTTGAATTGCCAAGTCCGACGCCAAAGATGCCTCCGGATCCCAGAGCGGTAAAGGACTGTATCATCTGAAATCCCGTGCCTTTTGGATCCTTCCACGGATCAACGAAGGCCATGATCCTGGCAAACCTGTATGGACTGCTTATGATCAATAGTCCGACCAGAGGCAAGCCGGCGATAAAGGTCATAAAGAGATGTTTTATTTTAGCTCCGTACGCATACAGCAATATAATACCTACTACAGCCAGCTCGACCGAACTGCCCAGGTCAGGCTGTATGATGACCAGGCCGCTCAACGCCGAGATAACAAAGAGGGCAGGCAGATATACCCTTACAAGCGAATCACCCGCGAGCGATTTCCTGTCCAGGAAATCAGCAAGATATATTAAGAGGGCCGGCTTAACGACCTCAACAGGCTGAAAATTCAAAAAACCGATTTTGAGCCATCTCCTGGCGCCGCTTACAGATAACCCGACTCCGGGGATCAGGACCAGGATGAGCATCACGAAGGCAAAGAACATCATTTTTTTCGAATGAGCCCTTAATATATTAAGATCGATAGTCATAAAAATAAATGCAGCGAATAGGCCTATCAATAGCGATATGATATGGCGCTTTAAAAAAAATAGATTATCGCCGAACCTATCATACGCGTAAACCGCGCTCGAGCTGTATATCATCACTACGCCTATAGATACCAGCGTCGCCGTAACTGCGAATATAGATATCCTGGCCCCTCTCAAGCTTTGCATATATCACTCATTTTTAGGAAAGTGCCCTGCGGAAGACGGATGCCTTGAATTCATCCCCCCGCTCTTTATAATTTTTAAACATATCGAAGCTGGAGCACATGGGCGAGAGGATCACCGCGTCGCCACTTTGAGCGGCCTTTCCGGAAAATGTAACGGCTTCCTGCAGTGTACCGCATTCATGTATCCGCACATCTTGACCGTTTAACGCGCTCCTTATTTTGGATCTCGTTTCGCCTATTAAAACAGCATATTTTATTTTTTTTGCCAGCTCGATTATAGGGCTGTAATCGCTGCCCTTATCCCTTCCTCCGGCTATCAGAATGACACTCTGCTCGGGGAAATCCCTCAGCGCCTTCATTGTGCTGTCAACAGTAGTGCTCTTAGAATCGTTTATATATTTTACACCGTCTATTTCGTACACCAGTTCAAATCTATGAGGAAGGGCCTTAAAGCTTCTTATAGCATCCAGCATATCTGCGTTGCGGATGTTCAGCTTTAAAACCAGAAAGGCCGCAAGGGCGTTTTGAATATTATGAATTCCGCGCAGGCCGGTTTCGCTCCCGCCGCATACATCGACCGGGCCGCTTCCTGTATCAATGAATATTCTCTGGTTTGACAAATAGCTGCCTCTGACCTTTTCTTTGACGCTGAAATAGAAGCATTCGGCTTTCACGCCATCCGCCATTCTTCTTACCGCGGGATCATCGTGATCGAGGATCGCGTAGTCTCCGGATCCCTGATTCTCGAATATCCGCGACTTTGCTTCACGGTATTTCTTCATGTTTTTATATCTATCCAGATGGTCCTGCGTGACATTAAGTAAAACTGATATTTTGGGCCTGAATCTCTCTATCGTCTCGAGTTGGAATGAGCTTACTTCAAGAGACACTACAGAGCCGGGTGAGATATCCAGGACCTCTTCGCATATCGGCCTGCCGATGTTGCCTAAAAGATGCGATCGCATTCCGTTAACGCCAAGCATATGGTGGATCATGGACACAGTCGTGCTTTTGCCGTTTGTGCCCGTCACAGCCACTATAGGTGAGCGGCAGAAACGATATCCTAATTCAAGCTCGCTGATCACAGGTATGCCGGCATCCCTGGCCCACTTTAGCGGCTCCGCGTCAAAGGCGACTCCGGGACTCGTGACCACAAGGTCGCTTTTTTCGATAAAGCCTTTTGAATGCGCTCCCATTTCACTCTCGACTTCACCCAAGGCTTCAAGCTTGGCCCGGATGGCGTCATCGTCGCGGGATTCGCTGATGCGCGCGCTCGCGCCAACACGCTTTAACAGCTTCGCCGCGCTAAACCCACTCTCCGATAATCCAATAACTGTTACCCGCTTATTCGCTATATCCATATATCCTCCAGAGGGGGACGTGCCACTTGGGGACGTGTCATTAGGGGACGTGTCATTAGGGGACGGTCCAAAAGGGGACACACCATACTAACTAAGCGATCTGCCCCCTCCTTACTCATCATCTTAAGGTTTTTCATTTTTATCATTATGGTATGTTGTAAAGCAATGTTGATCTTCTCTCGCTCCATAAAAATTTTTAACGCCTCTCACGGCGCAAAAAATCGGGGTCGGTCAACTCGCTCGACACTGCCGTGTCGGCTCGTACTTTCGCTTCGTTTTACGAATCGAAAGTACCGGAGCGTTGCGGGTGCGGCCGGACAATGTGACCGCCCTTTTAGAAACCGATTTTTTGCTTGTTCGAGGCTAAATTTTTGAGTCGCTCGAGAATGATCAACATTGCTTATAGCCCTATCTCAATTTTAATGTCGCCAGCGCAAACAGCGCAAGTATCGCAGAGATGATCCAGAAGCGGATCGTGATCTTAGGCTCCGGCCAGCCCTTAAGCTGATAGTGATGATGCAAAGGCGCCATCAGGAATATCCTTTTTCCTTTGAGTTTGAAAGACGCCACCTGCAGGATCACTGAAAGCGCCTCGATAACAAATACTCCCCCCACGAATAGCAGCAGCACTTCCTTCTTTATCAGCACTGCCACCGTTCCTATAGCGCCGCCGAGGGCGAGTGAGCCCGTATCACCCATAAATATCGAAGCGGGATGTGAATTAAACCAGAGGAATCCCAGTCCGCCGCCTAAGATGGACGCGCAAAAAACCGTCACTTCTCCGGCCTGCGGGATAAACGGTATACCCAGATAATCGCTTACCGCAAAATGGCCGGTAACGTAGCACATAGCGCTATATGCGGCGGCGATCATGATGACGCATCCTATGGCCAGGCCGTCAAGTCCGTCTGTCAGATTTACGGCATTACTTGATCCGACGATCACTATGATGACAAAGGGGAGGTAAAATATACCCAGATCGATGATAAGTTTTTTAAAAAAAGGAAAATGTAAAAGCGTGCTCGCGCCTGATGAAAAATATAAAAAAAGCGCAACGACCGCGCCCATGATCAGCTGGCCGGTAAATTTGGTCTTTACCCTCAACCCTCCGCCGTCTCTACCGGACAACTTTATAAAATCATCCATAAACCCGACTACTCCAAGCCCCAGAGTCACCCCAAGCACCAGCCATATATACGCGTTATCCCAACGCGCCCATAAAAGAGTTGAGATCAGTATGGCGGTGATGACAAGGACCCCGCCCATAGTAGGCGTTCCGGATTTATTGCCGTGAAACTTATCCAGAGTCGGAGCGTGAGGCCTGTAGGTCTTTTCCCCTATTTCCAGGAAAGATAAAAGTCTTATTATGATCGGCCCCAGCGCCACGCAGATAATAAACGCGCTGATAGCCGCAAACGCGGTCCGAAAGGTGATGTACCTGAATACGTTAAAGCCGAACCATAATTCTCTTAGCGGATAAAAGATGTGATAAAACACTTGATCACGTCCTCCATTTTCGACCCGCGCGAGCCCTTGACAAGCACCACGTCGTCCGCCCGGGTGAATTTTTTTAGTATCAAAGCCGCTTCCTCCTTTGTCGCGCATGAGGCGGCCTTTTTCATGCCCGACCTTCTTGCCGCGAGAAAGCTTTTATGAGACTGCCGTCCTACAGTCAAAAAAAAGTCTATACCGGATCCGGCAACGGCCTTACCGAATCTCTTATGATAATACCCTGACCTTTGCCCCAGCTCAAGCATATCTCCGGCCACAAGTATCCTCCTGCCGTTTGTCTTGTATCCGGCAAGCGCCTTAACAGCGTTTTTAAGAGACGCGGGATTCGAATTATATGTATCATCGATGATCTCGACTCCGCGGTAAACGCTCATGGACATCCTTTTATCAAGCGGCCTGTACTTTTTTAATGCCGTGGCTATCTCCTTGTGCCGCAGATCAAATATCCTGCCGACCGCGATAGCTGCCAGCGCGTTATATATATCATGATACGCGGCCGAGGTCACAGTATACGGATTTCCTTCAACAGTAAACCTCCAGCTATTAGCCTGTTTCTTCAATTCCTTCGCTCTGAAGTCTGATTCCCGCTTGATACCGAAGGTGACCGCTCTCAGCCCTTTCTTAGAGTAGCTTCTTAAGAATAAATCGTCATTATTCAAGACCGCGATATCGCCTGCGCCCAGGTGATCAAGTAATTCCTTTTTAGCGCGGAATACCCCTTCTAGGTTCTTCAGATATTCCAGGTGAGACGGCCCTATATTAGTTATCACCCCTATATTAGGCATTGATATCAGGGCCAGTCTTTTTATCTCACCCGGAGCATTCATGCCCAGCTCTATTACAGCGCTTTTATTTTTACCGGACAGCTTAAGCAAAGTCAAAGGCACGCCGATAGAATTGTTTAGCGTGCCGGAGCTCTTTAACGGATACCACCCGTTATCAAGAACGCGGGATATCATGTCTTTTGTGGCCGTCTTACCATTAGAGCCGGTGACCGCCACAAGAGGTATATCAAACCTGCTTCTGTAAAAATGAGCTAAGTCACCCAGCGCCTTTACCGTATCTTTGCAGGCGGCGATAAATGGCTTTACCTTCCAGGCCCCGGATTCAAACTCACGCGCAAAAGAGCTCTTAGAGCAAAGCAATATTCCGGATGCGCCCTTATTAGCCGCTTCACGAGCGAAGCTATGACCATCAAATCTCGGACCTTTTATCGCTATAAAAAGATCGCCTTTGCGGATAGCCCTGCTGTTTGTAGAAACACCCTTTACAACGGCACCCGCGTTTCCGGCGAGAAGCCTTCCTTTTGTGGCCTCTATTATTTCGCCCGCTTTAAACATCTTCCTTAAACGCTTTCCTGACCGCCTCTTTATCATTAAACGGAAATCTGTTATCTCCGATTATTTGATAGTCCTCGTGCCCTTTACCCGCGATGACCACAATATCTGAGGCGTTTCTATTTTTAAGCGACTTTTCTATCGCCTTAGATCTATCCGGTATCTTCTCATATGATTTAAATCCGCGCCCTAATCCGGCTTCGATCTCTTTTAATATACGGCCGGGGTCTTCCTTCCTCGGGTTATCATTGGTCAATATGACATGGTCAGCGATCTCGCTTGCTATTCTGCCCATCTTCGCCCGCTTGGTCCTGTCTCTGTTGCCTCCGCACCCGAATACGACTACAAGCTCCCCGCCGCTCAAGTTCCTTAACTCAGTCAGAATATTCTTAAGCGCGTCATGGGTGTGAGCGTAATCTATGAAGATCTTAAAGCGCTGTCCCATATCAACGCTCTCCAGCCTGCCCGGCACACAAAAGAGCCGCCCTACAGCCTCTTGTATAACGTCGGCCTTTATACCCTCAGCGTATGATATCGCGGCGGCGGCAAGGACATTATAGACATTGTGCCTGCCGATCAAAGGCGTCCTGATATTAATCGTTCCCCCGGGCATATCCAGAAAAAAACGGGTGCCGTTTATGTCCGCTTCAATATGCCTGGCTGTAAAGTCTGCCTTATTTCTTATTCCGTAACTTAGGACCTTCGCTTTAGTAGATTTTTTAAACCGGTCATAATACTTGTCGTCTCTATTCAATATGGCGGCGGAATCCGATTTTAATGAACGGAATAAATGCTTTTTTGAATCAATATAATCACTCATGGTCAAGTGATAGTCTAAATGATCCCCGGTTATATTTGTCAGGGCTGCCACGTTGTAACTTATGCCTGATACCCTGGACTGCTTCAACGCATGACTTGAGACTTCCATTATCACATACTTACATCCCCGCCCCGACATATCCTTAAGAAGCGAATGCAATTTTACCGGGCCGGGAGTCGTGTGAGAGGATCCGATCACACTTTGCCTGATCCTATGCTTTATGCTGCCAAGGAGCGCGGGCGACCTTCCGGATGCCTTGAAGATCTCATAGGCCAGGTGCGTTGTGGTGGTCTTGCCGTTAGTGCCGGTAACACCCGCGAACTTTAACCGCCTTGACGGTTTACCGTAAAAGCGAGCCGCTAATTCAGGCAGGATCAGAGATGTGTCCTTTACGAGAATAGTCTTCCCGCCACTCAAACCATCAATTAGTCTTGTAGCGCAAACACAAGCTGCCCCCCGCCTTACCGCATCGCGGATAAAAGTATGGCCGTCAGCCTCATACCCTTTTACCGCGATGAATAAATCGCCTTTTTTAACAGCCCGCGAGTCGACCGCGATCCCGCTTATCACGAATTCGGGGCTGAGGTTTAGGGTTTTATGCTTGATGTTCTTGAATAATTTTTTGATTGTAATCATGGTCTTCTTATTCGTTGTTGTTATTAGATTTAAACCGTTAATCGTATTTCACTTCGATTACCTTTGTTCGGTTTTCGGTTCACGGTTTTCGGTTTACGGAACATCCAAGGGATTGTAAAAACCGTAAACCGTACACCGTAAACCGTACATACGATCAACGAAATAACAACTAATTCAAATCCGGTCGAACCCCCATGTACCTCAAGGTATTGCCGGCTATATCCGCGAATACGGGCGCGGCTACCGTCCCTCCGTAATGAAATGGCTGGGGCTCTACAAACGCCACAGCGATAGCAAGCTCAGGCTCATCCACAGGAGCGAATCCTACAAAAATAGCGTTATATTTTGTCTTGGAGTATGCCCCGTTCTCTTCTACGCGTTGCGCGGTTCCTGTCTTACCGGCTGAGGAATATCCATCTATAGACGCCATTTTTCCGGTACCGCTTTCTACAACCATTTTGAGTACGTCCTTCACCTTTAGAGCCGTCTCTTTGGATATCACCCTCCTGATAAACTCAGGTTCAAACTCTCTTATGTTTTCTCTGTTTTGATCAAGCAATCCTTTTACGACCCTGGGACGCATAAGTATGCCGTCGTTGGCAATACACGAGATAGCTGCCGCCATCTGAAGAACGGTGACTGCTATCTCCTGTCCTATCGGAACTGATGAAATAGAGCATTTAGACCACTTTGACACTTCCCTGACGATCCCGCTGGCTTCGCCTGGCATATCAACATCAGTCTTCCCTCCGAAGCCGAATTTTGTAATATATTTATATAATCTCTCTTCGCCAAGCACTTCCGCCGCCTTAACAGTGCCGATATTGCTCGACTTTACTATCACGTCTTTAAATTTAAGCGTTCCGTAAGGCTTATGGTCATGCAGTATGCGTCCTCCAACGTAATATCTGCCGTTTTCGCAGTAGAATTCATCGTTTAATGAGATCAGCTTTTCTTCCAGCGCCGCGCTTGCCGTAACGATCTTAAAGGAGCTTCCCGGTTCCAGCATATCTGTCACGGCCCTGTTCCGCATCGCCTCAACCGTGGATTCCCCGCGCTTATTCAGGTCATATGAAGGCCAGTTGCTAAGCGCCAGTATGTCTCCTGTCGAGGCGTTCATCACCACAACGCTCGCCGATTTTGGGTTGTGTTTTTTTACGCCTGCCTCCAGGGCCCGCTCCGCGATATGCTGAACTGTCTCATCAATAGTAAGCACAACATTATATCCGTCACGCGGCGGTAAGTAATGATCCTCGACCGAACTCACTTGACGTCGCTTTGCGTCGAGAACGGCGACTTTATAACCTTCCTTACCTTTTAATTCTCCGTCATAATACTTCTCAATACCCTCTAAGCCGTTGTTATCTATATCAACAAAACCAAGGATGTGAGACGCCAGTTCATTATTGGGATAACTTCTTTCGCTTTCAGGGACAAAGTCAATACCAGGCAGGTTTTCGGCCTTGATCTTTCGCGCTGCCTCATCAGGAAGTTTTCGTGAGATCCATACGAAAAGCTTATCGTTTGAGATCCTTTCCAGTATGCCTTCCTTGCTTAGGCCAAGTACCGAAGAAAGAAATCCGGCTGTCCCGCTCTTATCCGTGATAAAACGCGGCGCCGCATATAGAGAATATCTTGGCACATTTATAACAAGTTCTCTAAGGTTCCTGTCAAATATCACACCCCTTTTCGGGGGAAGCGTTACAACAACATTCCTGTTATTCTCCGCAATATCTCTGTAGTATTGGTGCCTGGCTACCTGGATGTAAAGCAGCCTTGCCGCCAGGCCCGTTAAACATGATATAAGTACTATAAAAACGGCGAATAACCGCCCCCTGCTGTATTTTTTATACCGATAATCCAGATTTTTTTTCATGAGATATTTTTACCACTATCCAGGATGAAAGAGAGGACGCAGCGTGCTGCTGGCGGCAAGTGTTCGGAAAAAAGTCTACATTGATGCGGGCTTATTAGCAAGGGATCGGGCCTCTGTCTTTCTGTCTATGAAGCTAAAAAATCTTTCTAGCACCACACTCCGCCTCTCCGAAACCGTCGCTACTCCCATAACGGGCGTTTCCCTTTCCGGTGCTACAGCCCACTCGCTAGGGATTGCGTATTTCATCCCGTTATTCTTTAATCTAATCTCAAGGCTGGCGGGCGACTCTAATGTGGCTACATTATACATCAATGTTTTATAACGGTCAAGTAATTGTGAGAGCATGACCTCATCGCTTTTTATAATATAATTAGCTTTTATGAGTAGAAACTGTTGATGCGCGTAGAGTAAGCTGCAGCATGTTAATAAAACTAATGCTGTTAGGTATTTTGAAAGCCGCATATTTATTTAACCCTCTCTGCTACCCGCAGTTTGGCGCTTCTTGCTCTGGGGTTTTTGCTTGCCTCAGACTGCGCGGGCACTACAGGTTTTTTTGTGATAATTTTTAACATACCTGATTTCGAATATGCCTTAAAAAGGTTTTTTACGATCCTGTCTTCTATCGAGTGAAACGATATAACGCACATCCTCGCCCCGGGCGCTAAATACGGTATGATATTTTTTAGCCCTTCTTCTATGCTTTCGATCTCCTTGTTCACGGCTATCCGTATAGCCATGAAGATCTTGGTCGCGGGATGTATCCGCCTGAACCTGAAGCGGTAAGGAAGGGCTTCCGTGGCTATCTCCGCCAGGGCCTTTGTGCTTTTTATTCGACCACTCCTTCTTGCTTCCACGATTTTTTGCGCTATTTTATGCGCGAATCGCTCTTCCCCGAATCTTCTAAAGATCGATATCAGCTCATCCTTCGTACAGCTGTTGACGACATCAGAGGCCGTTATGGGCTCGTCTCTGTCCATGCGCATGTCAAGCGGCCCGTCATGCTTTATGCTGAATCCTCTTTCCGGTTGGCTCAACTGAAATGACGATACTCCAAAGTCAAAAAGGGCGCCGTCTATTTTTTTTATCCCGGCTTTTTCAAATATCAGGTCAATATCCCTAAAATTCGATTTAAAAAGCCTAAATCTTCCGGAGACCTTATGAAGCCTTCTCCTTGCCTCCTCAAGCGCCTCCATATCCCTGTCTATTCCGATCACAAATCCATCGCCGCCCACTTTTCTTAAAAACTCACTGGCATGACCGGCCAATCCTACGGTGCAATCCGCTATTACCATGCCTTTTTTTAAGTCCAAATAAGTGATCACGTCGTCCAGGAGTACCGGGGTATGTAAGATAATGTCTTTGTCCATCGTCACTCGAGAGCCCTACCTGTGCCTGGCTTTATCAATGGAAAAACTTCGCCATCTGTATTGAGTCAGCCCTATGTTTTCAGGTTCCCTGTTTAAGGCACGCAGCCTCTTGAGCCTTTCGATCAGTACTGACATCTCGATTAATTCATCCGTATCGTTCTTGTAATGTGTTGCCATACATTTTGCGGCCATCCCGATCACCTCCTATTCATCGCGCGCAGTGGGGCATATCACGTGCGCGGATCTATCGCTAAGTAGAGTGGCCCCCTTCCAGCAGGTCCTCGGCAATACTTTCAAAAGATCCTCTTTCGCTATTATAAAATTCTTTCCATTTGCTACAGTCCCATATCTCGATCCTATTTGCTACGCCTATTATCATCACATCGCGTTTTATGCCGGCGAAATCCTTCAGGTACTTCGGAAGCAGTATCCTGCCTTGCTTGTCGAAGGCCGCCTCCTGCGCGCCGGAGAAAAACAGGCGGTTGAATTTTCTGGATTGAGATCTGGTAAACGGCATGGATTTGAATTTTGTCTCCTGCTGCTTCCACTCTTCCTCCGAAAACATGAAGAGACAGTTATCAAGGCCGCGGGTAATATAAAATTTTTCTATATAATTAACCTTGGCTTGGTCGCGAAATTTCGCGGGAAGTATCAACCTCCCCTTTTTGTCCAGCGAATGCTCGTACTCACCGTAAAACATATTCCACTTCCCTCCACTTTACTCCATTTCACAGCAAGTATACATCACTGCGCAGGCTTTTGTCAATAGCATAAAGGGACTTTATAAATAAAACTTAATAAGCTGCGGGGTAATAGGTTACGCTAACACAATGTCTGGTATGGAGGGGTCGATAGGAATCTATATATAGTGGGCTTTAGTATATAGATATTATTATTTATTATGGCTAATTTTATCCAAAAGAATATTGATATCTTCGATGAGAGGCTTAAGGGTATCTCTTTTTCTCAGCTTCAGCTTTTTTATCTGATTCCTGGAGACTATTTGCCTCAATTCACTTTCCAGTCTTTCAATCGGCCCTACGAGATTGCGTGTCAGAACGAGGCCTATCCAAAATAAGATGACGAATACGACCGGTAAAGAAATCGCTAATGCCATGTTGACCTTTCTTAAGACAGGCAATAGGTGGTAGGCGATGATCTCGGGTATGCCAAGCTGTTCGGCCATGAGATTGAATATGACATAGTAAAGGCAGCAACCCGTTATCAAGGTAGGCAGCATAAGAGATAACGCGATCAGTATTAGATACCGGCGCTCAAGCTTGTTACGCACAAGGAAAAATTGTCTCATAACGGTCCTCCTTTGTTCATTTTTGCTCTTTATAAAAAACCTTGATATCGTCGAAAAACGCCTCGGCGCTGGAGCCCGTACTGTCTGAATCACACATAAAAGCTATCGCGCCGATCTTCGCCTTTGGTTTTGATTTAAACGCGAGGAGATAATCCACGTAAATATTTCTTTCCTCAGTAACCCATTTATCCTCCGCGGACGGCCCGGATTCCACTACCATAAGTTTAATATTGTCGGAATACGGGCTGGAAGATATCTCACCCGCCTCGAGATCCCTGGCCCAGACATACTCCAGGACTTTGGTATTGGAAAAAAAGATCGCCGGAAATATCACGTACACACGCGCCGCGAAATCATCCTCTTCCTGATTTAGAAGATCCTCCGGAAGCCTTTTGTCGGGAAAATCTCCGACGCGCCATTTCCACGAGATAAAAGGCCTGCCCTTGACATCGAGATTCATCTTGTGATAGAGGGCTGAGCAGGAGCGCCTACTCATGGCGCGTACATATGACTCATCATCTTTAGTCTCAATGGAATAGTCTACCCTCTTGTGTAATATTTTTTTATCCCACTCTTTAAGCGAGTCATCGGAAGAGAACGGAAAATACTTTATTACGTCTACTTTTTTTTCGGGAAAAATATGGGATGCGAGATCAAAGCGGATGGATATAAAAACAAGGAAGATTGCGAAAACGGTTATAACCACATATATCGTTAAGCGCTTATTTTTTTGTGCGCACATATTCGTCTATGAGCTCTTTATCACTCTGGCTGATCCATATGAATGAAATGGCGACATTAAAACATTTTCCCCCGTCAGCCTCACAGCGTAAGACCTTTCCGATCGCCGCTATAAGCCTGTCAGAGGATGGTATCCTTATACGTAATTCAAGGAAGGATCCCATCGGCACTCTTTTATTTGAAACAAATTTCACGCCGGTAGCGCTGATATTCTTTGAATAGCTGTCTTCTACCACATTATAGGCGGGTTTCAAGTCATCGGAAAGCCGCACATAATCTACGGCGCAGTCTGTATGCAGCCGCATGTAAGTCCTGTTCTCCGGGCCTCTGTAATCGTCACTGTTGATCATTTTGTCTAACTCATTGGTATTGAGCGCCCATTCTCCGCCCTTGGCATAGACGATCTTATTGACAAACATACGCCTTATCAGCGACTCCACCCGCACGGGGATGCCGCTACAGGCGGCAAACATCTTCTTTTTAAAATCCTGAGATATTAACTCGCATGAAAACACAGCATCAAAGAATTCGGACACATCATTATCTTTGAGGGGTTTTAACTCCAAAACATCACAAGTCTTGGCAAGGTCATTTTCATTCATAAATATGGAAAAAGGTGTCCTTGGCGCCTGTTTTATATCTACCATGTCGTCGGAAATGCTGCCTGCGATAAGCATCCCCCATTCTGTGCCGCGCTCTTTGATGGCCCCTTTTATTATTTCCAGGCTGCCGCTGTCTATCCAGATAATATCGTCGGCCAGCACAGGGATGATCTTTATCTTAAGCTCTTTCATAAATCGCAGAAAGGCGTTAACAATATCCTCGTCTTTCAGGTCTTCGGCCTTGGGAGATTTATGCCCTGAATATTTTACGGGAAGATCCCGTATCTTGCGCACCATCGAAAAAAGAGCCGCTTTATGGGCATCATCCAGCGAATTGAGCGCGTCTAATACTTTACCGGCATCCATAAACTCTAAAAAACTGCTGAAGGCGTCAGCTATAGATCCATACTTTTTATTGATATCTTCTCTGCTGCACATAAGAAGCAGGCTGGGATAGATCTTGTCCGGGCTGAAAAGCTCAAGCATAAATCTTGTCTTGCCTATACCCTGCGGGCCCTTGACAAGTACGAATTTTTTTGCTCCTTTTTCCGCGTCCTTATATGACGCCTGGATGTGCGCCAATTCCTTCTGCCTGTCGATAAACTTTTTGCACGGAAGGGCGTTGGCCAGCAAATCCCTGCCTCTGACCTCTGCCATAATGTCCTTCACTGTTGAGACCCTGTTCCTACCCGTCCTTTTTGAAGAATACAGAGCCTGGTCAGCCTTTTCCAGGAGGCCGCTGGCGCTATCGGCGTCATCGGGGTATACGGCGAGGCCCATACTCATCGTCACACTTATGTTCTTTGCCCCCCGCTTGTCCTCTACTTTATTATCCTTGATCAATTTCAATATTTTACCGGCTGTATCAACGGACTCATCGAGCCCTTTATCAAAAAATACTAAGGTAAATTCATCGCCGGCGTATCTGACTATGGTAGCTTCCTCACCGATGACGCTCCTTAAAATATCCGCGATGTTCACAAGCACTTTATCGCCGCTGAGATGACCATAGGAATCGTTGATTTTTTTCAGGTTGTCACAGTCCATCATGAAGATAGAGATGCTTTTGTTTTCATTTTTTGCCCTTGAGATCTCCCTTATGAGGACCTTATTGAGGTACCGCCTGTTGAACAAGCTGGTTAGATCATCGACGTAAGCCAGATCTACACTCTGCGGCTTGCTTTCCGCGCCGGTCCCTTTATGATTTTCTTCTGGCATTTTTACCTCTCGCGCTGTCCATTACCTGCCTGGCTTCGCCCTGACACAGGAAGCGGCTTCTCTCAGGGTAAGATTTATTTTTTTTGAATTGAATTTACCGTCACTTACGGCCGTAAACGCGATCGCGTGTGTATTGGAATGAGTGAGGCTCAAGGCTATATTAAAACAAGACACATTTTTGAATTTTTTCTTGTCTAAACATATTTCAGGCTGTTCGTTACTTCCCTTTTTAACCTCTATGTCAGCGTAGAATGGCCTCGCGATATTGTTTAAGGCCTTGATGGTCGCTTCCTTGGCGGCAAATCTGGCGGCAAACCTGGGATATGGATCCCTGAAAGACCTGCAATATTTTATTTCCTGCGGGGTAAATATCTTTTTGTAAAATCTCTTGTTCCTGCCGTAAGATAATCGCCTGAATCTGGATATCTGCTCACAGTCTACGCCGACCTGTAACATGCTTCTCCTGCGGATATTAAGTGGGTTTAAACAAGCTGACCTGTAAGCCGAGTTCTGTGCGCAGGCCCTAAGCCTGCCGGTAATCATTTCTCTTGCCCCATCATTACTGATGAGGTCATAAGCGACCTTACCCGTCCCGACACCGTTGACTCTCCGTGCCTACGGCCCGGAGAAGTCTTCGACTCCACTACTTTATCGGTGAGTCTTATCCGGTAGAAGCGAGCAGCTTCTGATTCGGGACCTATTTGGTCTTGCTCCGCGTAGAGATTGCTCGTTTCACCCGCCTACGCTTGAGGCGTAGGCGACTCGTCTCTGTAGCTCTGATCCTATCCTTCCGGATGGCGGGCATTACCCGCTACGCCGCTCATCGGAGCTCGGACTTTCCTCCCTATCTTTTTTTAAAGAAAGAGCGATTACCCGATCTGCTTGTTTAAACCCGATAGATTTATCGCCTTATTGGCTAACTTATCGGCTTCTTTATTGTTTTCTCTATCGATTTTTATGATTTTGACGCTATTCATGCCGTTTATCAGAGTCACGGCCTTTTCAAATAAAGGCTTTATATTGCTCTTCCTTACCCTGAAATCCCCTTTTAGCTGATTGGCGACAAGTTCACTGTCCAGATAAAGCTTAGCATTTTTGTATCCTAGAGTGATAGCCTCTTCTAATCCTGAGATAAGCGCTCTATACTCGGCCACATTATTAGTAGCCTCACCCAGATACTCATATGCCGTCTTTATGATTTTATCATCTTCCTTTAGGACCACCCCCGCGCCCGCAGGGCCGGGATTGCCTCTTGCGGCTCCGTCTACATATATAGATACTGTATTCTCGCTCAAGTGAATCTCCTACTTCTCTTCCTCGGCATAGAGTATCCTCGCGCACCGCTCGCAGGCCATCACTCTCTTCTTTAATCTTATTTCGTCTATGATCTGCGGCGGAAGGTTCATAAAGCATCCTCCGCAGTTTTCTCCCACCACAGGTACCAGCGCAACGCCTTCTTTGCCGCTTAAGATCCTCTCGTACCTGGAAAGCATCTTCTTATCTATGAGGGGGGTGATGTTTTTTCTTTTACCGTCAAGCTCGCTAAGGCTTTTATCCGTCTCTTTCTTTTCATCTTCGATCTTTTTTTTCTCGATTTCGATCTTCTTCTCTTCATCCTCCAGCTCTTTCTTCGCTTCCTCGAGGGCCTTTTCAGCGGTTTCGATCAGGTCAAATATAGACAGGATATCTTCCTCCAGCACAGACTTATCCGCTTCGAAGCCGGATATTTCATGTTCAAGAGCGTTGTATTCCTTGTTGGTCTTGACCTGATAAAGCTGGGACTGGAGCTTTTTTATGTTGTTTTCCTTTTGTTCCAGATCGAGCTCTCTCTCTTTTCGCTTAAGCTGAAGCCTTTTCAGCTCATCATCCTTCTCTTTTGACTTGGAGCTTGCGGCTTCCATTTCATCATCAAGGGCATTGAGTCTGGCGGGCATCTCGCTGATCCACTTTTTCATGTCATAGATATCTTTGTCGAGGATCTGAAGATCGATCAGATTTTTCAGGAGTTCGGCTACTGACATTTTTTCCTCATTACTTTTTGGCAATGAAACGTAACGTTACAGCTCTTTGGTTGTTCATATATCGTTAATCGTATTTCGCTCGATTAGCTTAGTTTGGTTTACGGTTCATGGTTTACGGAAAAACCCCGGATTTTAAAACCGTAAACCGTACACCGTAAACCGGAGAAACGATCAACGATATACGATAAACGAATTATAAGCGTCTCTGCGAGATAACAAACAATTCAAGAGCACATGCAATATATGTTGAATCCTGGTGGGCGGTAGAGGACTTGAACCTCTGACCTCGTGCATGTGAGGCACGCGCTCTAACCAGCTGAGCTAACCGCCCATACCTTTGCTTCGCAAAGGACACACCAAAATCAGCCTTTTAGGCCACAAAAATTAAGCTACATGAAGTCTCTTTTAGTACATTAGCAGGCTAGGCAAATCTTACTGTTTTCCATTTTTACGCAAGGCTTCGCGGGCTGACATGTGTATCAGTTTGTCATTTTGCCAAATCGCAAGGGAACGACCCGTTTCTTTATGTCTTTTGATAACCTCGCGTATCGCTTCTTTAAGCGCCTTAAAAGCCTTGTCATGTAAAGACTGCCTTTTTCTCACAACCTTCTCCCTTTTTCTGTAATTTTCTCAAATAAATATTTATCAAAGACTGCAACCTTTCCATTTTTTTCCTCAGCAATCAATTTAGGAACAATGCTCTCGTTATTGAATAACATCCACGAATCCAGCAATGGCATGTAAAACCTAAAAAAGTTAATACTGCTACGGATAAACCGACGACGCACATCTTGCAACGGAACATCATGCCCGCCATCAGCGACTCTGTCCTTGATTCGCGCTAAAGCCAATTGCACATTCGGAATCCATAAAAAGAAAAGATGTAGATGATATCCCTTTCTTCTTAAATGCTTAAAAAGTTTAATGTATGATTTCCCTGCAAGTGTTGTTTCAAAAGCAAAATCAACGTTTTTGCCTGCCATTTCATAAATTTGCTTTAAAACGAGCCTTCCGGCTTTCATCGCAGCGATTCGCGGAGAAAAGGGAGATAACCCTTGAGCAATAAGATCGGCATTAATAAAATGCTGACATTTTGCATAGTCGGGTAAAAACTTCTTTGCAAATGTAGTTTTACCTGATCCGTTAGGCCCGGCTATTATATAGATATTTTTATTCTTCATATTTTCAAATATTTATGACTTCGTGCTTTTAATTTTGTCAAAATTCGTGGTGGCCAGGCCTGCTGTCTCAGGGCGTCATTTTATGGGACACTGCAAGGCTCAAAATGAGCACCACCCTCAAGGGACACACAACAATTAGCCTTTTAGACCGCGCAATTGAGCTAACTGAAACCCATTTGGGTACACCTACAGGCTAGACCTTATTATTTAGTGCTTTTTAGGATGCGCGATACATGCTTTTTGAAAATGGGTAATTTATTTTCTATAATATCCCATAAAATGTCTACATCTATGCCGAAGTATTCATGCGCCAAAATATTCCTCAGCCCTGCTATTTTTTTCCATTCGATTTCTGAATATTTTTCTTTTATGCTGGTTGGGATATTCTTCGCGGCTTCTCCGATAATCTCCAGATTACGCACAACGCCGTCAATCACTAGGTTATTCGTCTTAAGCTTTTCAAGAGATAATCTATCGGTATATTCTTCGATCCGGCGAAGCGCTTCCAGAATATCATCTATGTAAAGTCTGTGATCACGCATATTTCACATCCGAAAGAACTTCTCTTTTTATCCTCGCCTTCAAGGCATCTTTTATTACCAGATCAACCTTGTGACGAAAGAGACTTTCCAGATAAAACTTAAGCTCCATATAATTATCAAATGTCTTGCTATTCTTATCAAACTCAACGAGAATGTCTATATCGCTTTTGGCATGTTGGCTCGAGCGCACAAAAGAGCCAAAGATGCCTACTTTTTTCACGCCGTAAGCCTTTAGCTCATCTGAATGCTGCTTCATTGTCTTTAGTATTTTATTTTTGGGTGACATATTTATTCCTCTTTCTGAACAATGGTTCAATTTTTTTCAAATGACATTGATCCCATATAAGATTACATCCTTCTTGCCTTTGGTATATCTTAAGTCTCTGACTATCGTTAATTATCCAGAAACAAGAAAATTGCTATCAAAAAATTCATGGTGGGCCCGCCTGGACTTGAACCAGGAACCCTCTGATTATGAGTCAGATGCTCTAACCAATTGAGCTACGAGCCCCACCCCTACGAAACTCTTTTATGGCTCAGTGCCCCGAGGGGTACGAGCCCCACTTCTACGAAACTCTTTTATGGCGAAGTCTCTCCGAAGCCTGTCGGCGCAGGAGGACCTTTAATTAATATAATTAGAGAGCAATTATACATTATTTTGTATATGTTTTCAAGGTAATAATATGAGTACTTAGTCTTTCGCGACGTATTCAAACCAGTCAAAAAAAGCAGGCGTAGTGCTCTTCTTCCCGTTTCCCGTTGCATACATACCCAGGTACACGCCGGTCCATCCTCCGGCGACTTCCGTAGACAAATATCTCGTTTGCGCCTGAGCCGCTGCCTTGAACTCCCTGCCATCCAGGGAGTAAGAGAAGTGGTATGTATCGCGATCCGCGGTTATTCTCAGACTTACGGGCCCGCTGTCAATTTTATCATAGTCCATTCTGGTGACAAGACCGCCTACGCGCCTGCTTACCACAATAAGCCTCTCGCCTTCAATACACTTAACAGCAAGCTCATAATGATGCCTTTCGTTCATATACACCGCAAGGCCGGCTTCTTCATTTTCGCGCGAGGGCGAAAAATCCATAAGTGTTGTCGCTGTAAGGCAAAAATGCTCCTGCCTGCGTCCCAGAAAAGCCGGTGAGTCAGTATCGTTAAGCGATACCTCTGATCCGGATAATCTCAACCAGCCCGGACGCTCAGAGGTCGAGTAATGTTCATCACGCGGATTCCTCAAAAAATTCCACTCAAGCCCCCAGCCTCCGCCATCAAAGTCGTCTCTTGCAGGCGCATCATCCCATTTATGAATATCAAGGCAATCCGCATCGGTCTCCAGCATGGCCTTTCCATTTTTCCCTACTATCGGCCAGCCGTCTTCAGACCATTTTACCGGCGCGAGAAATGTCTCCCTTCCCAAGTGATGGCAATAAGGATGGCCGTTAGGCCGTACACCCAAAAAAACCAGCCACCAGCTGCCGTCATGCGCCTCGATCAGATCGGCGCGGTCTGCAGCCTGTATCGGATCATTAGTGCTTCTGTGCCTTAATATAGGGTTATCCGGATAGCTTTCGTACGGCCCCCACGGGCTATCGCTTCTGGCTATTGTCTCCATATGCCCATATTCGGTCCCGCCTTCGGCTATCATCAAATAGTATAAACCGTTTATCTTGTAAAGATGCGGCCCCTCCGGATATGATCCGCCTGTGCCCGGCCATATCTCTACGGGTTTTGTAAGAAGCTTACCCGTCTTAATATCGATCCGGCTCTGGACTATGCGATCATCATCTGTACTCGTTAAATAAACTTTCCCGTTATCGTCAAAGAAGAGCGACGGATCTATTCCTTTCTGATCCACCGGGACAGGTTCAGACCAGTCTCCTTCAGGGTCATCAGTATAAACATAAAAGTTGCCGCCTCCGGTGATGTTTGTGGTCACCATATAAAAAAGGCCGCCGTAATGCCTGATGGTAGGGGCAAAGATGCCCCCGGAACTTCTTACTTTTTCTAAGGGGAGCTGACTCTTGCGGGTGAGGCAATGGCCTATCTGCCTCCAGTGGATAAGGTCTTTACTATGAAAAAGCGGGACTCCCGGAAAATACTCGAAGGAACTAGTGACGAGGTAATGATCTTTGCCTAAGCGGCATACGCTCGGGTCCGGATGGAACCCGGGAATCACGGGATTTTTGTATATCATGTTGGTTGTTTGCTTGTATCTCGTTAATCGTATATACGGTTTACGGTTTACGGTGTTCGGTTCTCGGATTCTTTTCCCGAAAACCGTAAACCGATAACCGAGAACCGAACCAAGATAATCAAAGCGATATACGATCAACGATAAACGATCTTTACTCACCCATGCCCATTGATAAGAAATTTTTCAGCTTCCTGCTGCGCGTCGGATGCCTTAATTTTCTCAGGGCCTTCGCCTCTATTTGACGCACTCTCTCGCGGGTGACTTTGAATATGCTTCCGACTTCCTCAAGGGTCCTCGGATATCCGTCGCCGATGCCGAATCTCAGCCTCAGGACTTTTTTCTCTCTTTCGGTAAGGGTGGAAAGGACATCTCCCATCTGCTCCTTAAGCATGGTATAAGCCGTGGCGCTGGCCGGCGAGACAGCTGTTTTGTCCTCTATGAAATCACCGAATTTCGTATCGCCTTCATCCCCTATAGGCGTTTGCAGAGAGATAGGCTCCTGAGCTATCTTCAATATGCCTCTTACCTTTTCTATCGGCATCACCATCTCGCGGGATATCTCTTCAGGGCTCGGCTCTTTTCCGCCCTCCTGCACAAGCAGGCGCGATACACGGATAAGCTTATTGATCGTTTCTGTCATGTGGACCGGTATCCTTATGGTCCTTGACTGATCAGCGATAGAGCGCGTGATCGCCTGGCGGATCCACCACGTCGCGTATGTTGAAAATTTGTATCCGCGTTTATATTCAAACTTATCGACGGCCTTCATCAGGCCTATATTGCCCTCCTGGATCAGATCCAGAAAAGATAGCCCCCGGTTGGTATATTTTTTCGCGATACTTACCACAAGCCTCAAGTTTGCCGCCACAAGCGCCTTCTTGGCCCTGTTGAATTTGCCTTCTTTTTGCTCCACACCCTTGATCTTTTCCCTAAGCACCTCATACTTGACACCGATCTCTTTTGTCAATAAGATTTTTTTATTTTTAAGTCTGGCGAGTACACTTTTTTTGCGCTTGCTTTTAATTTTCTCGATGTCCCGTACCAATTTATCAAGATCGACGAATGCCTTTTTAAGCTTTTTTGCGATTTCTTCCACTACCGAGCCCATAAGCTTAAGCTCAAGTATGGCCGAGAGCATGGAGCCGCTTCTTTTAGCGTTTCTCAACTTTCTCTCGATATTGGACAGACGGCGGAGCACGCTTGAGCGCCTTATTTTTATGTCAAAATTCATCACATCGTCTATATTGATATTCTCAGCCTTCACATCCTCGATCAAGGCAAGGGCTTCCATCCTGGCGATATTGGTATCGAGCACGCTTTCCCTGAATTCCTCTTCAGTGGCCTCTATCTCTTTTGCCAGCGCTATCTCTTCTTCTCTCGTAAGCAGCGGGATCTGCCCCATCTGGCGCAGGTACATCCTTACCGGATCTTCCATCTGAGGCATCCTGATCAGCTCTCGCTCCGCCTTTGCCTGCTTTTCCTTGTCCTCATCCGCCTCACCCTGCTTATTTAATTCATCCTCATCATCCACGACCTTGATATTCTCCTTGCCGAGTTTCGCGAAGATCTCATCTATCTGGTCAACAGAAGTCATGTCCGAGGGAAGTTTATTATTGATATCATCAAATGTAAGATATCCCTTCTTTTTTCCGGCACTGATAAGCTTCTGTATCTCTTTCTCGATGTCCGCGGGACGGCCGGGCTGGGTTACTTCCTTTTTACGGCCCCGCTTAGGCTGCAGCGCTTTAGAGTCCTCGGCCATCTTTGCGGACTTCTCACTGGGCGCCAACCCGACCCGCTTTTTCTTTAATTTTTTTGTTGCCTTCTCTTTACTCTTTTTCTTCATGGGCCTTAAACGTTGATCTTGTTTGAGCATTTTTCCTTGATAAGGCGATTATATCTGGAGACAAGTTCCGTAAGCCTGCTATTCTCTCCGGCATTCTGGGCCTTCTTGATCTCTGCTCGCAGATCATCCAGTTCTCTCTTGAGATTGTCTTTCTTGATCCAGGATATGCAGTCTTCCAGGTTCTTCTCCTTATTGGCCGCGGCGAATTGCGCCGTTCCGATCTCCGATAAAAGATTTTCAGAGCCGTCGGCATCAATATGGCTGATAAGAGCCGCGTAAGTCACCGGCCTATTTGATTCGTAAAAATCGAATATAAACCTGGCTATATTCTGAGCGAATTCGTTACTGAACTCCGCATGGCCTATTTTCTCTTTTACGAGTGAGATAACGCTGTTGTCTTCGAGCATCAGCCCGATAAGGATCTTGTCGGCTTCGGATAAAGGTTTTATCGCTTCCCTCACTAAGGGCCTTGGGCCGGGACCATAACCGGTCCTGCGATCCTTTATGAGCCTTTGTGACTCCTGGCGGATAGCGCCCTCGCTGAGGTCAAGCCTTTCCCCCAGCTTTTTTATGTATTCGGATTTCAGGATCTCATTATTCACCCTGCCAATCACCTTAAGCATCTCGTCGGCGACCTTAGTCTTGGCTTCCGTACTGCTGGTCCCGTGAGCCGCGGTAAACAGGTCCAACTCATATTCAAAAAGGCTTACCGGTTTTTTTAAGGCATCCGTAAACTTTGCTATCCCGTACTTCCTCACATAGCTATCGGGATCAAAACCTTCGGGCAGCCGAGCTATCGCCACGTTCATATCTTCCGACAGCAATACATCCAGCCCCCTGAGCGTGGCCATCTCACCGGCCTTATCTGAATCATAGACCATGATCACATTTCTGCTATGACGTTTTAATAGCCTTACATGATCGAGTGTCAGGGCGGTCCCGCAGGAGGCTACGATGTTATCCATCCCGTCCTGATAGGGGATCATGAGGTCTGTATATCCCTCCACCACAATAGCAGCGTCTTTCCCGCCTATACCTTTCCTGGCAAAATTCAGCCCAAAAAGAATCCTGCTTTTATTGTAAATAGGCGTCTCGGGCGAATTCATATATTTCGGCAGTGAGTCATCAAGCACCCTTCCCGCAAAAGCGATTATTTTGTCTCTCTGGTCAAAGATCGGGAATATGAGACGGTTCCTGAAGCGGTCAAAGTGACCGGAACCTTCCTGCTTTTTTATTATAAGTCCTGATTTCTCCAGCGTATCGGCCGCGAAGCCTTTACGCTTCAAATAGAGAAGGAGCCCGTCCCATGCGTTTAAGGCAAATCCGAGCCCGAATTTTCTTATGGTCTCGCTCTGAAGGCCTCTTTTGGCGATATATTCTCTGGCGCGCTTACCGGCGGGAGAAGCCAACGCGTTCTGAAAATATACGGCCGCGTGTTCATGGGCGCCGTACAAACGGTTGATAAGTGATGTCTGTGCTCCGGCGTTTCTATCGGGCCGCTCAGGCAGGCGGACTCCCGTTTTTTTCGCCAGTATCTTAGCTACTTCAGGAAACTCCAGCTTCTCATATTTCATAATAAAGCTAAAGGCGTTTCCGCCTACGCCGCAGCCAAAACAATGGAAGATACCCTTGCTGGGATTTACCACAAAAGAGGGCGTCTTCTCGTGATGAAACGGACACGAGGCCTTAAAGTTCCTCCCGGCTCTTTTGAGCGGGATATAGCTGGAGATGATCTCCGCTATATCGCATTTATCGAGTATCTGCTCTATTATGTTATCGGGAATAAATAGGCCCATAGCCCGTAAAACCTTAACCCCTCTCCGCTCTCACAAAACCCGAACACGGTATAATGGTCATATTTTCTTTCTTGAGCAGTCCGTCCAGAAGTAGATTAAGCCCCAGGTTATCGCTGGATATATGGCCGGCAATAATAACATTGATGTGTTCGATTTTAGCGCTTTTGAAATGTTGTTCACTTAAATGCATTCCGATTATGGTATTAATGCCGGCTTGCGAAAGACGCGGGAAGACGCGGCGGGATCCTTCCGTGCCGCCTGTCATATCAACCGCTATCTTGCCGGCTTTATTCTTGCCCTTGCCTATCATGATGTACGGCCCGGAGTTCTTCCTTGCCGCCGAATAATATTCAGGGATCGCGTCAAGAATATCTATCACATTCTTTAAGGTCTTCGGCTTCCTGTTGTTCATAAGTTTTTGAAGATAATTCGTAACGTGATTATCGGCCGGTGTATGCATGCACATATACGGGATATCAAGTGATCTCGCCACATCGACTGATCTCATATGGTTTACGGCCGAAACACTTCTTGCGACCTCGGATATTCTTTCTTGCATCAGATCCTTGCCCACTTCATGAGAAATGCCGAGCTTGGTCAGCATATCAACCTGCATACCCATCACATTATGAAAACCGGCAAGGGCCCTGCCCTCAGGATGATGAGTCATCACTAAGTCGATACCTCCGCCCCTTTCGTTCAACCTGTCCGCCAGCAAAAGTTCGGGTGCCTCCATATCTATACCCACCATCATCGTCCTGATGTCCATGTCAGGATCGCCGTAAAGCATTCTAGTATCATCATAGGGATGTTTTAAGCGTTCCCTATCAAACGCGGCCTTCATCCGCGCGGTTAATTTATTGAATTCCTTCCTGACTTCGGCCAAGGTTTTTTTTATCTCCGGTTTTGACCGGGGATCATTTTCCATACCCTTCTTCACCGCAAATTCATAAATATCTTTAAATTTCAATTTAGCCTCCGTGTTTAGAATAAGTTCAGCGGCCGGTTGTCACTCCAGTATATCATCCAGCTTGTCTCTTCTCTTTATCCTTAGTTTCTCTAACTTGATGGGCGCCGTACCGGATAAGTGCCCTGAAAGATCTCTTGCCTCTATGCCCGCGAACACATCCAGCGTCTTCTCGTAGATCATCACGCCTGTCTGCGCGAAAAAAGGCCCAAGCAAAGAGTTCTTATTGGCTGATTCGGTCACGTATTTTAACGGTACCAGCAGCATAGCCAGGAATAAAATAGAAGCTATGCCGATGCCTTTTATAAAACCAAAAATCGCGCCGCCTGCCCTGTTAAGTCCGGAGAATGCCTCTATCTTGATTATTTTGAGATTCTGTATGATGTTGAACAGTGATATTATGATGACGTAGGTCACTACCGTGATCAACAGGAAAGCTATAAGGCCGGATACGTAATTTGATACAAATAGATATGAATTTAAAAAATTGGCTAATTGCGTATAAAAATGAAGGCTGAATATAATGGAGAAATATAACGCGCCTATATAAATCAGCTCGCCAAAAAAACCTCTTTGCAGGCCCGAAAAAACTGTCTTTAAGATCAATATGATCGCGAGGGCATCAGCCCAGTTGATCTCCCCGATCCACTCCAAGAACTATTCTCCTTTTCGTTCTGCTAACAATTCCAGACGGAAAAAATATACCGTCGCCGTTTTAGATCCTCGTAATGATTATGATGATTGATAAGTAAGAAAGTATATCATAATAGTATTGTTAAGTCAAGATTAGGGGATTTATTTAAACCAGTACACCCATTGTGGTCCCCTCATCCACCTTTTCTATCCTGACAGTCATGATCTTTGACATGTAGCTGTCAGGGCCTTCCAGCAGCACCTTTACATATTTGTCATCGTACCCCTTCAGCATACCCGTATCCGTGTCTCTCTCTGATTCTATAAGCACATCCGTTGCCTTATTTTTGAATCTTTTTCTGTATTTGAGTGATGTTAAGGCTGCCAGGTCGTTGATTTTTTTTAATCTCTTTCTTACCGCGTCACTCGGCGCTTCATCTTTTAAAGCTGAAGCGGCAGTCCCCTCTCTCCTGCTGTAGCGGAATACGTGCACACGCGAAGGAGTAACATTCTTAACAAGCCTGCAGGTGTTATTAAAGTTTCCCTCTGTCTCGCTGGGAAACCCCACCAGGACATCAGTCGTTATAGATATATCCGGGACAATATGCCTTGCCGCTTTCGCCATAGCTGTATATTTTCTTGCGGTGTAAGGCCTGTTCATCATGCATAGTATCTTATTGTCCCCGCTTTGCAGCGGAACATGCAGATGTTTGCACATCTTTGAAGAGCGGTTCAAGGATCTAAGAAGCGGCTCATCGACGTATTTAGGCTCAATAGAGCTGAGCCTTATCCTGAAATTGCCGTCGATCGCGGCCAATCTTTCAAGCAGCTCATGCAATCTCATCCGCGGAGAAAGATCTTCTCCCCACGCGCCCAGACAAATGCCGGTGAGTATCAGTTCTTTAAATCCCTTCGAGATAAGACGCCTCGCTTCCATGATCGCTGATTCCACATCCCTGCTCCGGGAGGGGCCTCTGACTAACGGTATTTTGCAATATGAGCAATGATTATCACATCCGTCCTGCACCTTAAGGTACGCCTTTGTCATACCCTTAAAATCCGATATGTTCATCTCTGGATAGTCTTGTTCGCGCGCTATGCCCGCAGCGTTTTTACGCATTTCGAGCCTGTCCACGATACTGTTTTTGTCCTTATTTCTGACTATCAGATGAACGCCGGGGATATCCCCGATCTCTCTGTCATCACGCTCCGTATAGCAACCGGTAACAACTATTTTTCCGGACGGGTTCCTCCTGTGCGCGCGCCTGATGAGATGCCGGCTTTCTCTGTCGGCCCTGGCTGTGACGGTGCACGTATTGATGATGTACACATCCGAAGGCCCGTCGAAACGCACCTCCGTATACCCCGCGCCGGAAAAACACTCTCTTATCCCCTGTGTCTCATATTGGTTGACTTTGCAACCTAATGTATGAAAAGCGCAGGTCTTCATTTTATGAGGAAAGCTCATGGTTTAATATTGAAATAGCTGCGACCGCGGCTGTATCGCTTTTCAGGACAAGCGGCCCAAGCGTTACTCGCGCTGCCCCCTTCTTCCCGGCCGCGTCGATTTCTTCTTCTGTAAAACCGCCTTCCGGCCCGATGATGACCAGGACATTTTTCGCGCTTTTTATCTTCTTAAGCGCGGACTTGATGGCAACAGACGCCTTAGAAAGGCAGGGCATGATGGCCGCATCATATCCGCTTATCTCATCAAGCATCATCTTGAACGACGCGACGTCACGGATCTCGGGCAATTCAGTCCTGCCGCACTGCTTTGCAGCCTCGACCGATATCTTACGCCACCTCTCCACCTTATGCTTCATTCTATCGCCGGTTACCCTGACTACAGTCCTTGCGCTTTCCACCGGCAGGATACGCCTGACACCAAGCTCTGTGACCCCGCGCACGATCAGATTCATCTTATCTTTCTTAGGTATGGCCTGGGCCAGCGATATTCCGGTTTCTGCTGTTTTTTTGACCTCGCTTGTCTTTAAGATATCGATGGCTACTCGTTTATTAGCGACAGAACTTATTTTTCCCTCAAACTCTCTGCCCGAGCCGTCAAAAACCGTTATAAGGTCCCCCTCACTTAACCTCATCACATCTATTATGTGATGGCTCTCTATCCTGTCAATATGGATCTTATTTTCTTGTATGAATTCCGGCTTGACGTAAAATCTGCTCACTGCTCTGTGCCTTTCTCCCCAAAAACCTCAGCCGTAAATATGAAGATATCGATATCTCCTTTTTTCCAGGCATCCGGAGCCAGGCCGGCCTTGCCTGAACACAGATTTGACATAAATTCATCCCTGGACCATCCGGTCTCAATAGCGACCTGCGGGAGAAAAACGCCGCTGGCGAATCCCTTTCTAACGATTACGCCGTGAGTGCCCATTTCGATTTTATTCACATCAGTGACTTTCTCAAGCTCAGAGAGAACGGACACCTCAATATCGATCTGGCCTAATTCGGCGGAAGTGACCTTTGGAAACCTCGGGTCACCCGTTGCCGACTGTATTGCCATATCCCGTACGGTCAAATAAAGAGGTCCTTTGCCTATCATGTTGCCGATACAGCCTCTCAACTGTCCGTTCTTATGAAGAGTGACAAACGCGCCCATCTCCCTGTTAAAAATATCGTCAGTCTCCTCTAACGCCGGCGCCTTGCCTGTACTTAAATAAGTGCTTATAGTATCTCTCGCTATTTCCAGCAGCCTTTTTCTCCGGGACGCGTTCAGCATAGTTTTCTCCATCTTCACTTCTCTCTTTCCGCCGCCTTTGTCATAGATCGCGACGCTGGCATATCCGACGACTTTGCGCCTATCTCCGGTAACGTCACCTGAGTTGGCGTATTTAAGCACGGCTATCCCATCCGCGTCTATTTCCTTTGCCATTAGCAGCGCTGTAGCCACGGGCATGTACCCGCAGAATAATTGCTCACCCATAACAGCGCGCTGGTGTATCTCTTTCGCGTCAAAATTTTTCAGAAGCTCAAGTGAGGCCAGATCGACTTTTCTTGCGGCATCATAGGATAGGTAATGGCTCATGTCAGTACTGGCCACAAGAAGTACATCATCCCTTTCCTTCAGGATATCGGCGATTATTTTCGCCGTCTTCTGCGCCGCTATAAACTCCCCTGACCCAAATGCCATCGGCACTATCTTTGTCTTGGGCAATACCTTCTTGATGAACGGCAGCTGCAGCTCGACTGAATTCTCATCATCAAATACCCCGGGCAGGTAACTCATTATCTCACTGCGGGAAATAATATCCTGCGCTAATTCGGCATCTATTTCGATAGGGCCAAGCGGTGTCTCGAAAGATCCTTCCTTGTAAACGGATACCCCGTCAAATTGCTTCCTGTGGCAAAATCCAAGAAGTAATACTGCGGAGTAATCTTTTCCCTGAACAGCCTTGTAGGCATAACCGGCAACAGGGCCGGAATATACAAGCCCGGCATGAGGGACTATGAGCGCTTTTATGTCTCCGTAGATAGGCTCGATCTTTGCCGCCGCCAGGTATCCGTCCAGGGCGATGGACAGCTCCTCTTTGGATGAAAGATACCATGTCCCGGCCAGATCGGCCCGCTTCACGGTGTCCCCGCTCGCATAGGTCTGAGCGAAAATTAGGACTATGAGTGATAATAAAACGATCTTCCGCATATCAATCCACCCCCTAAAAAACCAAAAATGAAACGTAACGTTACAGCTCTCTGGTTGTTCGTATATCGTTAATCGTATTTCGCTCGATTAGCTTGGTTTGGTTTACGGTTCATGGTTTACGGAAAAACCCCGGATTTTAAAACCGTAAACCGTACACCGTAAACCGGAGAAACGATCAACGATATACGATAAACGAATTATAAGCGCCTCTCGAGAAATAACAAACAATTCGAGAGGAGCATGGACTTGTGTTTTGATCTGCTGCGCTAATTTTGAAAGAGATCCTTAAAGAGAAAACTTTTCTTAAAAGTTTTCTCTTTAAAACGATTTGGGCGCTAGCCCCGCCCGCTCTTACTATGTAGCGGGCCGAAGGGGCAAAAAGCCCATTCCTTACTTTTTGGCCCCGCAGGCCAAATCGTATAGTGGTGGAGCTGAGGGGAATTGAACCCCTGACTCGTCGTTGCGAACGACGCGTATTCCCGCTATACTACAGCCCCATTATTACAAAAATACTTTATTGCCGCGGATAACCGACCGGTATCAAATAAACCGGTTCATAGTCTTCCGGCAGATCAAGTATCTTTCTTATCGCGTCCACATCAAACGCGCCCACGGGAACGGAGGCCAAACCTAATGCCACTGCCTGCAGATGCAAGTTCTGAGCCGCATGCCCCGCTTCCATATTGATGTACATATCCGCCTTTGCGCCGTACCTGGATGTTACCCTGCTCCTGATCGCGCATAACACCACGGTCATAGGAGCCCCCTCAATAAACCCCTGATTCCAGGCCGCCCCCACAAGAGCCTTTCTCTCATCCTTCTCGATCACCGGCTCCAGGCTGTGATTTTCCACGTTATAATGAAATATCCCGTCCATCTTTACAACATAGGCCTCAAGAGGATATAAAGCGCCTGCTGAGGGCGCGGCCCTGTGGCCTGTTTCTTTATCAGTGATGCCTTGACAGGCCCAAAGTAATTGCGATACCTCCTCCGGCGTCAGATCCTGAAGCTTAAATGCCCTCACAGAGCGCCTCCCGGATATGCTTTCTTCAACGCTCATCTCGCCTTTGAGGTCAGGTAACGGCAAAGCTATCTCTTTTTTTGTCTTCATCTCCTGCGCCTCCGATGGGACTATTAAACAACACAATACACATAAAATAAAAAATACGGATCCCTTGATCCATTTTAAATAATCGCGGCTGCCGGAGATAATGGGCACTGCTATAATTTCCGCGACTTCATAACTGTGAAGCTGCCTGACTCTTTTCTCCACTTTACTAAAATTAACTTTCAGTGTCTTCATGGTAATAAGCGACTCTCTGGCGCTGTCAAGCTTTCCCTTCCACCAAAATAGGGATTTTACATCTGTGGTGATATTGGCGCAGGCGATCAGCTTCTCGCTTAAAAGTTTTTTCGCGATCACCGTTGCTTCTTTTTTCGATCCACATGTAACGAACACTACAATGTATTCCGTCACCCCTACTACCTTCCCCCTACTACCTTCCCCCTAAATAAATCTAATGCCGCCTTGACCGTATTACAATGTATCTCCACTGTATCTTCAACTTTTTCCGCGTAACCGCCGGCAAGCACTACAGCTACCGGCACGTTAAAATTTTTGGCGGTCTCAAATATGAACTCGTCTCTTTTTCTTAAACCGTCTATGGTCAGGGCCAGGTTGCCTATCTGATCGCCCTTATAAGGATCCGCGCCCGCTACGTAGATCATAAGCTCCGGATCAAACCTGCTTAAGATCTTGGGTATATAATCCCTTAATTTGCTTAAATAGTATTTATCTGACGCGTAATCATCCAGCCCGATGTCCAGATCGCTTTTCGGCTTGACGAACGGGTAGTTATTCTGCTGGTGTATGGAAAATGTAAAAACACGTTTATCATCTTTAAAAATATCCGCCGTTCCGTTACCCTGATGAAGATCGCAGTCCACTGTCATGGCCCTTGCGATCTTTCCGTCCTTTATCAATTTTTTTATCGCGATGGCAATATCGTTAAACACGCAAAAACCTTCCCCGTGATCGCTGAAGGCGTGATGAAATCCGCCGCCTATATGCACTCCGATCCCCCGCTCAAGCGCAATAGCGCTCGTGCGGATGGTGCCGTTCACGCATATATAAGAAGCGTGAACGATCTCCTTTGAATAGGGAAGTTCAAGCTTGATCGCTTCCTCAAGGCTTAAGGTGCCGTTCTTTATCTTATCCAGATATCCGCCGGAGTGCACTAAAAGTATATCATCGTCCGAGGCGGGAAGCGGGAATATGAGATCCCCGTCGGATAATACATTTTCGGCCTTAAGCTTCTTTCGGATGAGCCTGTACTTCTCCGTCGGAAATACGTGCGACCCTATATCTACATCGTACTCTTCGGAGTAGACTACCCACTTTTCACTCATAGAAAAGCGTAAGGTATCCCTTTAGTTAAGTTTATCTACCATCTTGTCGACTGCTTCCGACATCAATGCCCAGTGTTCCTGGCTGTGCACGGCGAATTTCTGCTTTCTTCTCCATCCGCCTTCAGGCCTTTTCTGCCACAGATAGAAGCAAAGCTGCTTTCTGCCCCAGGATTCAAGCAGTACCACCGCTGACCACCACCCGAACTTCTTATTTATGGTGGCGTGATCCAGCACTTTCAACGGTGGAGCTATCGGGATCTGCTCGTCCTTTGAAGATTTTATTTCCATATACCTGCCTCCTTTCGTTATAGCTTTGGCATACGGGACACCTTGATAAGTCCCTGTGCATGCTATCTACGTATGTATGAGCGCAAATCTCGCATTGCCATACGAATATGTCTTCCTCGCGAAAGTAAATATATTTAAAACGTTCCTCAAAAAACACCCACAAAATAAGAACGCCTATGACCGAAAACAACAAATACAAAAATACAGCCTGTGATATATCAAGCGTGATCATAGCGCCTCCGGCCGTAAGCGAGCCCCGAAGATCAACTTTATCCTGCCGGTCTGGTCTTCCTTTGATTCCCTGGCGCGCGGGGCGAATTTCCAGCCCTTTACGTACCGTATGCCTAACAGGTCCACTTCCGAATTGCCGGTTGAGACGGCCGGGACCACCTCATTCACTTCTCCCTGAGATGATACGGAGAGTTCCAGCTCGAGTACGTAACGTGAACTCGCGTCCACCCATGACGGAAGCTCCGGCCTTATGGGCATATAAATAACTTCTCTTTCCGCTAGAGCGCCCGAAAACCTGCCTGAGGGCTTGAGCGGGACATGCTGCATGGTATTCTTTGCCGCGATATTAGGGACCTCTTTGACCGGGCTGAACGGCATGCCCAGCGAGCGGCTTATCCTGTCCTCGGTACCGGCGGCCGAATGTATTTTTGCCTCGTCGGTTTTTTGCCGGTTTAACGACAATACCCTTCTTTCCATAATGGAATGCGTATATTTCAGCGCATGCCGGTATTTTGTGGTTATTGCTATCGGCTTATTCATAAGCATTATATCAAGGGCTGTCTCCTCCAATATCGGCCCCAGAAAAGAAACGGAGGTCAGGTCCCTTGTCTGATATTTTCCGGGCAAGACTACCACGTTGACTGCGGACATGCAAAAGACATGCCATGTCAAGGATAAGATCAACGCTATATTGAATATTCTGTTGCTGAACATTTGATCTACTTTATTTCCTGCGAAGTAGCTATATTGATCTGCGATATGCCGGCGTCCCTGCACATATCCCATATTTCCACTATCTTGCCTACGGAGGCATTTCTGTCCGATTTTATTAAAAGAGGTTTTTTCTCCTTAGCCGCTATCTTAAGGCGCGTATCAAGCTCCTTGGTCGTGATGGCCCTTTCGTTCAGGTAGACCAGATTTGAATTTGTCACCAGTATGACAAGGCTTTTCTCATGCACGGCCTCGCTTGTCACCGCCTTCGGGAGGTTTACTTTGATGCCGGGCTGGAATATGAAACTTGATGTCAGCATGAAGAATATAAGCAAAAGAAATACAACGTCCACAAGCGGGGCTATATCAAGCTGTCCCCTTTTCAACGCTGTACGGCGCTTAAACTTCATACCCATCACTCCTGGTGGTAAGTATGTTCAGAAGATCGGTCGCGCTCTTTTCCATATCAAGGACAAATCCGTCCACTCTGCTGACAAAGTAGTTATATGCTACAAACGTGGGTATAGCCACGGATAATCCGGCCACTGTCGTGATAAGGGCTTCCCATATGCCGCCCGCGAGATCTCCGGGGTTTACAGGATAAAGTGATGTTGCCTTTTCCTGGATCACCTGAAACGCCTTCACCATTCCGGTGACAGTACCAAGCAATCCTAATAGCGGGGATATGTGCGCTATTGTCGCCAGGACACTCAGATTTTTCTCGAGCCTGGGCACCTCATGGACCCCCGCGTCTTCAATGGCCTCGCGTATCTCGCTTCTGGGCCTGTCATGCTTTAAGATGCCGGCCTTCATGATCTGCGCTATCGGGCCCGGTTTATTATTGCACATCTCGATGGATTCCATGATCTTATTCCTTTTGAGCGTGGCGGACACCCTGGACATAAAATCCTTGGTATCGATCTTAGCCCTCCTTAAAGCGTACAGCCTTTCCAGCGCGACAGCCAGAGCCAATATCGAACAAAACAATATTATGTACATCAACGGTCCGCCTCTTTGAATCACATCCCACATTTTATTAACCTCCGTTTAGTCGATCTGCCCTCTAAGCCATGCCAGCCGCTCTCTGGCGTATTCGCCTTCTTCCACCGGCTCATTTACAAGGCCTTCATAGATCTTCTTTGCCTTTTCCAGTTCATTATCTTTTTCAAATACCTGCGCGCATCTGAATTGAGATTTTATACCCCAGTATTTACTTGAGGGATAAAGGTAAACTACCCGCAAATATTCTTCCGTAGCGTTCTTTAGATCGCCGCTTTCCTCGAAGCAGTTACCGATATAATACTGTATCTCGGCGTTCATCTCCGTATCCTCTTCCATAAGAGCTTTCCTGAAATGCGCTATCCCCTGATTGTAAGACTTCTGGGACCTAAGGACCTCGCCTGTCTTTTTATGGGCTATTCTGGCAAAAGGAGTATTGGGGTAACTGTAAACAAGCTCTTCATATTTTCTCAACCCGTCCTTTATATCCCCGCCTTCTATCATGATCTCGCCCATTTTTAAAAGCGATTTAGAGACGAGTTCGCTATCAGGATGCCTCAGCCATATCTCGTTCAGTTTTTTGATGGCTGCCTCTCTGTCGCCCCCCTTATAAATAGTGCTCGCGTGCCAGTAGCTTGCGTCATCGGATATTCTGCTGTAAGGATAGACCTGCTCTATCTCTTTAAAATACTCCCGGGCCTTCGAGTAATTTCCCTCGTTGTAGTAATACTCCCCGAACCAGAACAAGACCTGCGCGCTCAGCTCCGTCCGCGGATATATAGCCAGAAAACGCTTAAAGCCCGCCATGGCCTCCGCCATATCACCTTTTCTGTAATGGCACCAGTTTATCTCATAAAGAGCCACTTTCATAAGCTCCTCATCCTTGCTTTCCTTGATAAGCTTACGAAAATGAAAAAGGGCATCGTCATACAACCCGGCGTTATAATACGAGCTTGCCGTATAGTATAGCGCGTCATCGGCCATGTCGCTTTCAGGATACTCCTCCATAAACTTGGCAAAACCATCAGCCGCGGTGGAGTGGTCTCCCTTCTTGTAATATGTCATAGCCAGCCTGAATTTGGCTTCATCGTGCATCTTGCTTGATGGAAAATTTATAAGAAGAGACTGGAATGAAAGTATGGCGGAGTCGTATTTTCCCTGATCGTAAAATATAAGGCCTATCTGATGCTGCGCGTAATCAGCGTATATGCTCTCGGAATATCTTTCCAGTAAATTGTCGTATGCCTCAAGCGCGTTCTCGTATTCCTTCTTTTCGTAGTATATATCGCCAAGCCTCAACATGGCGCTTGTCTTAAGGACTTTATCATCCGATCTTCTGGATATATCGCTAAAAAGGGTTATTGCCTTATCCGGTTTTTTTTCTTTTATGTAAACCCATCCGAGATTATATTTCATATCATCAAGAAGTTCGCTTCCGGACAGCTTATCTATAGATGCCCTGTAAAGTTCCTCGGCCTCGGGAAGCCTGTCCAGCTTGACCAGGGTCTCCGCCTCCCATAGGCACGCGTCATCATACCATTCCGAATCCGCGTGCTCCTGTATTATCTTATCATAAGAGACGATAGCGTCCTCATGCTTTTCAAGCGCGTTCTGCGCCCTTCCCGTGCCGAAAAGCGCGGCGCTTAATACCTTATCCGCGGGCTCAGCCCTCAGGCATCTGTCAAAATAACTCATTGCCATCGCGGGGCTGCCTGACTTTAAATACGACAAAGCTATCTTACTGTATATGTGGCTTATCCACTCCGCGTCAGCTGAATAGCCTGTTGACTTCTCAAAACTTTTAATCGCGTCCTCATATCTGCCAAACTCGTAATCTACCTCTCCCTTCATGTAATAGATCTTGCCTATGTCTTCGGCAAGAGGAAAATTTTTAATGAACGCGTTTATCTCTTCCTCTGCCGTCTCATACTTATGCAGCTGGAAGAGTACCTCGGAGATCATGTACTGGGATTTAGACGCTAAAGCGCTGTGGGGGTATCTGATAACGACATCACGGAATACGCGGATAGCCTTATTATGCTCACCGACTCTCTGGTAACACCATCCGATTGAATAATACGCGAAAGGTAAATACGGGGAACCGGGGTAATCCTCAGTCAACTGCTCGTAATAGTTTAACGCCTCATTAAAATTACCAAGAGTGAAATGAGTTTCCGCGAGCCAGTAAAGAACATCACCGGTAGCCGCTACCCCTTCCGGCTTTTCCACAATATAGCGGAGTTCGAATAGCGCGTGATCGAACTGGCCGAGCTTAAAATATGACTGGCCCAGAAAAAAATGGGCATCCATGACACTCTCAGAGTCAGGGAACTCCTTGATAAAGGCTAGCAGCCTTTCCTTGGCAAGTTCGTAATATTCGTCCTCGAATGCCTGTTTTGCGAAGTGGAATTCTCTATCGTCTTGAGCTTGGGATGCCGGCGAGAGGATAAGGATGCACATTACTATAGTTATTGGTATATAAATATACTTAATATGTATATTGGGGCTAATAAGCATGTTTTACCTGTATGTTTATATCTTACCCTAAATAGCAATAATTACAGATTATAGCACTATCTATATGCTAATTCAAGGGAAAAAAAGGGAAAAAAAGGGGACACTTTTTTTGAGGCGTTGTCAGGGACAGACACTTTTTTTGAGGCGTTGTCAGTAGCAACAAAAAAGTGTCTGTCCCTATGCTTGTCCCTATGCTTTAAAAAAGTGTCTGCTTAGGTTCAAGCTACTATTTTTCATAAAGCAATTTGATATACTTTTACATTACTTTTTGAAAATCCAGATAGAATAATTTTCGCTGGTTGACCTATCTCCTCCAAATGGATTGCCTATCTCGACGTTATCCAAACTGTAATTATCAGACGGCTCTGACATCCCTCCGGAAACCGGCATTTTTGGCCTAACGAGGGTGAAACTATCACTTTTGTATAGTTGTAAAGTCGGGTCATAGCCGAAACGGCCGATTATGTATTTATCCGAGTCCATATAGAGGTATAGCGGGTCGTCGAATTCATGGACAATGGGGGCATCACCCTGCCAATCAAGGAAGCTATATCCTCTATCAGGGTCGGGCGTAAGAGTAATGTTTTCACCGTGGTTATAATAAGGTTTATCGGGAGAGACTGTTATACTGCCATATAAGGCGCTTGTAGTTAAAGTATAAGTGAAAATAGTAAAGTCTATAGTTATGGTATGGTCAGCAATTACATTGTCAAAAGTATAACTTTCCACGCTACCAACAGAGGAACCATCTACTACGACATCAGCAACGTAGTAGCCTGCATCCGGAGTGATTGTGAAAGTTTGGCTACTGCCATGCGTTACTGTAACTGCGCCGCTTGGTGTAATTGTGCCGCCCGGTCCTACTGATGCGGTTATGGTGTAAGTATTAATATCAAAGTTCGCGGTTATGGATTTATTGAAATCCATAGTTAGGATTAGGGGATTATCGGTTTCGTGGCCTGAAGGCACATCTCCTGACCAGTGCGTGAAATGGTATCCTGTATCAGGCTCTGCTGTAAGGGTTACAGTCTCACCGTGGTTATATTGGGGTTTATCAGGAGAAACTGCCACACTGCCGTTTAAAGCAGTAGTATTCAGGGTATAGGTCGGACTACCACTCGAAACTGCTACCGGTAAAGCATCACTTACCGGCCCATTTCCGGCAATATCATAGACGGTTAAGGTTACGTTGTAAGTTCCGACTTCAGTATAAGCATGGGTTACGATTTTCCCGCTACTCTGCGAGCTATCTCCGAAGTTCCATGCATATGAGGCGATTCCGTAATTATCAGAAGAATCAGAGCCATCAAAGGTAATCACTTCATTTACCTCAGCTGTACTCGGGGCGGTTATAACTGCCGTGGGAAGCTGGGTATCCAGGCCTATTGACCTTGTCACTATATCACTTGACGCGCCATATCCATCTTTTGTCATCACAGCGATATTGTTAGGGCCTTCGGATAAT
>JADHVZ010000003.1 GCA_016783745.1 Candidatus Omnitrophota bacterium
GCGTATCGGTTCTTGTTGGTGAGAGTCCAACTTGGGCAAAGCATAGTCAGCAGTCCAAAACCAAATTCCACATTTGAGGAGGTAACAACTTAAATGGCGCTGGAAGGCGGGAGACATCGGGATACAACGCAAGTGAAGGAACTGAGCCCCGAAATTACTCATCGTGTCGGAGGTCGATACCGTTCATATGGTAGCAGACAGAACTCTTACACCCGTAATGGACAAGGGAGCAAGAGCCCGACGGGGTCTAAGACCGTGTCAAGATGTCAAAGAGCAGATATGAACTCGGGAGAGCCGATGTATTCCCAGAGAGAATGGAGTATCAAGCCTATGAACGGTAAGATACCGCAAGATATTATACATTGGCAGTCGGACTATTCCATAGTATCGAAGAAGTCCCGTAATGGGGACAGAGAGAAGGGAATAGCGGTAATGCTAAGGGGCGCAGGGGACACATCTGCCAGACACAGAGCTGGAGAACAGATGTCAACAAAACTTGCGTCTCTAACTCTACGAGCCAGAGAGAACCCGAGAGAGCAATATACAGCTTTAGCACATTTGCTCACAGGGGAGTATCTTATGGCGTGTTTTGGGGAGCTTAAAAGGGATAAGGCTTCTGGAATAGACGGGGTAACTGTTAAGGAATATGAGGCCGATTTAGAAGATAAGCTCAAAGACTTAGTGGCAAGATTAAAAGCAAAGAAGTATAAGCCACAACCAGCAAGACGTGTCTACATACCAAAATCTGACGGTAGTAGGCGAGGGCTGGGAATTCCCACGGTTGAGGACAAAATTGTCCAAATGGGGATTAAAAGAATACTTGAGGCAATCTTTGAAGTTGACTTCATCGATGTATCTTATGGATTTCGCCCTAACAGAAATTGCCACAGCGCCTTAGACGTGCTGGATAAAGCTATAATGACCAAGCCAGTCAACTACGTAGTGGATATGGATATTAAACAATTCTTTGATACCATAGACCACCAGTGGTTAATGAAGTGCCTAAGGCAGAGGGTAAAAGATACGACTTTATTAAGGTTGATTGCCCGCTTCTTGAAAGCAGGGGTAATGGAGGAAGGAAAATTTATGGAAACCGATAAAGGCACGCCACAAGGCGGGGTATTAAGCCCGATATTAGCCAATATCTATCTTCATTATATTTTAGACCTCTGGTTCGAGAAAGTAGTAAAGAGCAAACTGAAAGGATTTGCCCAACTTATCCGCTATGCCGATGACTTTATACTCTGCTTTCAGAGCAGTAAAGAAGCAGAGGTATTTGGCAGGGCGTTAAAGCAAAGACTTAGTAAGTTTGGTCTGGAAACTGCCGAAAGTAAATCAAGAATAATTGAGTTTGGTCGATATATCTGGCAAAAGGCACAACGGGAAAGCAGAAAAGTAGAAACCTTTGACTTCTTGGGATTTACCCACTTCTGCGATAAAACTCGAAAAGGCAAATTTAAGTTAGGACGAAAGACAAGCAGTAAGAAATTCAGGCAGAAAATGAAAGCGATGAACCTCTGGTTAAAGAGCGTTCGAAACCTTGTAAAACTGCAAGACTGGTGGAAGCTGTTAGATAAGAAGCTGATAGGACACTACAACTACTACGGAATAAGCGGCAACAGACCAGCGTTGAGAAACTTTCACCAGAGAACACTCTCACTTGCCTATAAGTGGATAAACAGACGAAGTCAGAAGAAAAGTTATAACTGGGTTCAGTTTAATCGCTTTCTGAAATACAATCCACTGCCTGTGCCAAAGATATATCACTTAACATACGCCCTGTCATCGTATTGAGGATGTGTTATCGAAGAGCCGTGTGTGGGAAATCCGCAAGCACGGTTCTGTGAGGGGCATTAAATAACTTAGGAGGTTATAAAAGATGTCTACTCGACAAAAAGTTTTACTTATTACATTTGAATATCCAACAGGTAAAGCCTATTGCGGCGGCGTAGGACAAATTGTAAAACAGTGTAGAGAGGCACTGCTGGGATTAGGATATGAGGTCTATGTCCTCATAAGTTCGGAATTCCGAAAAAAATATCCAGTTAAACTATTACACTCCGATGGCTCTCTTGCGCGTTTTTCAAATTTTCGGGCTTTCCAAAAGCAATATGATTGGCACGCCTTTAATTATATTGTGCAGCATTTTGTAAATTGGACTAAAGAATTAAAAAAGCTTAAAAACCATAAGGGCACAAGACCTAAAATAGTGTATCATTTTCATAGCATCTTAAGGAGAGAAAAAGATTCGGGATTTAAAACCCTTAACCATTTTCTTTTTAATCAAGAGAGAATGATCGAAATCGCTGATAAAATAATCTGTCCTTCCCGATACGAATATGAGAATTTCAGTAGATATTTTCCTTCCTTTCTGAATAAGGTTGTGCTGATAGAGAACACAATGGAAACCTTCTCTCGTCAAGATGAGGAAATTGGAAATATCAAGGCGCAATACGGCATTAAAGATGGTGATATTGTTTCAATCTATGTAGGTCGTCTTGAAAAAATAAAAGGCGCTCATACCCTGATTCAGCATCTACCTCATATATTAAATAGATACAAACATCTTAAGATTTTTATAATAGGAAAGTCTTTAGAGAGAAATCTTTACAAAAAGTTGATGAAGATGCAAAAAAGGTTTTCCCGGCAGCTCTTTTATATAAGGTATATAGAAAAAAGGAGATTATTTCAGTATTATTATCTAAGCTCTATTTATGTTAACACTTCTTTAAGTGAATCATTCTCGCTTGCTACTCATGAGAGTGCCTTTTGCAATAATGGCCTATTGCTTAACCGACTTCCTGTGTTTGATAAGTTTAAAGATGCCGCATTGTTTTTCTCAAATCATGATAGCAATGATAATGATTTTATTCCCAGATATGAAGAGTTAATTAGGAATAATCGGTTAAGAGATAAACTCGCCAAAAAAGCCACCGAAATAGCAAAAGATTATTTACCGAAGAGCAAAATAAAGAAAGAATTTCAGAGTTTTTTAAAAAATAGTTTAAAATAATGTGGACTAAAGAAGATTTGACAAAAACTATTCAAAAAAATTTAAAGGGGTATAAATTCATTATCGCCTCGAATAAAGAGCCCTATATGCACGAATATAAAGGCAAGGACATTAAGTGTATCAAGACGGTAAGTGGCCTTACTATTGCTCTTGACCCTGTAATGGAGGCAGCAGGAGGGATTTGGATAGCCTGGGCAAGCGGAAATGCCGATAAAGATACAGTTGATGAAAATAATTGCGTTAAGGTTCCACCGGATAATCCTCGTTACACCTTAAAAAGACTATGGCTGTCAAAGGAGGAGGAAGAAGGCTATTACTATGGTTATTCTAACCAGGCCATCTGGCCTCTTTCACATATTGCTTATGAGAAACCTATATTTTTGAAAGAGCATTGGCAGATATATAAAAAGGTAAACCAATATTTTGCGCGGGCCGTCTTAGAAGAAATAGGGAATGATAAGGCATTTGTGTGGCTACAGGACTACCATCTGACACTAGCAGCAAAATACATAAAAGAGCAAAGGCCAGATGCTATTGTCGCAATGTTCTGGCATATACCGTGGCCAAACCCAGAGGCTTTTAGAATATGCCCTCATAAAAAAGAGATCCTTGCGGGTTTACTTTCCTGTGACCTTTTGGGGTTTCATATAAGGTATCACTGCATTAATTTTATGGATACGGTAGATTTTGAGCTGGAGGCAAAGACAGATTATGAAGAGAATAGTGTTATCTATCGCGATCATAAGACACTCATAAGGCCTTTTCCTATCGGCGTAGATTTTGAGGGAATCTCGCAGAATGCTAAAAGCCAAGAGGTAAAATCAGCGATAGACAATTTGACTTCTCAAATCCCGCCTCCTTATGAAGTTTTAGCTTTGAGCGTGGACAGGGTCGATTATACAAAAGGTATTTTAGAAAGATTAAAGGCAGTGGACAGATTTTTACAAAAATATCCTGAGTATCAAAAAAGGTTTGTATTTTATCAAGTTGGGGCACTTTCAAGGATTCATATCCAGACATATAAAGATTTGATTAATAAAGTGCAAGAACTTGCAGAGGAGATAAATTGGAAATATAAATCAGGAAATTGGTACCCGATTGTTTTGAATAATAAAGGGATAGATTACGAACAGCACCTGGCTTTATATCGGAGCGCCGATTTATGTATTGTGAGTTCTCTTCATGATGGCATGAATTTAGTAGCAAAGGAATATGTGGCAGCTAATGTTGACCTTAAAGGCACATTGGTTTTAAGTCAATTTACCGGTTCAGCGCGTGAATTATCCAAGGGAGCGATTTTGATTAATCCATATGACTTTGATTCGACCGCAGATGCAATAAAGAAGGCTATCCAGATGCCCAGGGAAGAAAAGGTAGAACGCATGCGCCGATTGAGAAATAATATAGCCGAGAGGAATATTTATAGATGGGCAGGGAAGGTTATATCAAATTTAGCAAGATTGTAAATAAAATCTTATAGAACTAATGCTTGATTTTGTGAACTGAGAAAGGATTGACATGGCCATAGAAGAGTTAAAAAAGGCATGTGAAATGTGTGGTTATTCTTGGTTTCCTGAAATCGACGACATGGTCGAGTGTCCTAAATGTAAATATAGGCTTGATGTGGAAACCAAAAAAGAGACATATGCAGATTTGAAGGCAGAAATTGAGATCCTAAAGAAAGATGCCGATGCCTTAAGAGAAAATTTAAAAAAACTTAATTTAGGAAACTATCAAAGTTAAGCTCGAAAAGGGGGCAAGAAGGCTATGAGATTAATCAAATTTTTTCCAAAGGCAGAATCTATAGATAACGATATTAATGCTTGGGTTCGAGAGTCGCCGCAGCAGAGATGTATCCTGCAAATTACCCCTTACGGAGAAGGTGTAATAGTTCTTTATGAAAAAGTTTCTTCACATGAAGATGAGTGGGAATCGATAAAAAAGCATCTCATGAAAAAGGCCAAAAAAGACACATTGAAAAGAGGAACAAGGCGAGGAAAATGAAAGAAGCTGATCAAAGATCCAGGAAGGATTTTCCAAAGCTGATAGACTTGAGTATTTGCTCTTAAAGGTGTATAATATTTACATATGAATAAAGATTTATTTTCCGTTATTTTGATGGGATCGTCGTTTACGGCGGGTTTGGTAATTTATTTAGTAGCGGATTTTTTAATCCGCCGCTGGGATAAGTTTATATCCTCAAGAAAAGTCAAGATACGTTTGACCCACCTCAGGAAACCTCTGTTATTTCTTATTCCTGCACTCTGTTTAGTCATCGTTATGCCGTTTACGCGGTTTGAAGAGGGCATATATTCGATAATCGCGCGCATACTAAACCTATGGCTAATCGCGTCATGCGGTTTTCTTTTCATTAAATCGGTTTTTATGGCGCGGGAAATGATACTCAGTCAATACGACGTGGAGGCGCGCGACAATCTTTTGGCACGCCGTGTCTATACGCAGATAGGCGTAATATCCAATATTATTATAGTCGGTATTATATTGCTTACGGTATCGTTTATTCTTATGACTTTCCCGGCAGTGCGCCAGATCGGAGTCAGCCTTTTGGCTTCGGCCGGAGTCTTAGGTATAGTGCTTGGCTTTGCGGCGCAAAAGACGCTGGGAAACATAATAGCAGGCATACAGATTGCAATCTCCCAACCGATTCGCTTAGATGATGCGGTTGTAGTGGAAAACGAGTGGGGATGGATTGAGGAAATAACGCTTACTTATGTAGTAGTGCGCATATGGGATTTAAGACGCCTTGTTCTTCCTATAGCATATTTCATTGAGAAGCCGTTTCAGAATTGGACGCGCACATCGGCTGACATTATAGGGTCTGTCTTTCTCTATGTCGATTACACCGTGCCGATGGAAGAGGTACGCCAGGAGCTCTATAATATCCTTGAAAAAAGCCCTTATTGGGATAAAAAGGTAAAGGTCCTTCAGGTTACAAATACAACTGAGCACACGGTTGAGTTACGCGCCCTTATGAGTGCCGCAGATTCACCTACTGCTTGGAATCTGCGCTGTGAAGTAAGAGAAAAACTCATAGAATTCCTGCAGAAAAAACACCCAAAAAGCCTTCCCCGAACACGCGTCGAATTGAAGAAGAGTTAAAGACAGCTACTTATTTTACCCTCTCTAACTCATTCTAAATCAATAAGTTACAAACCAAGTGTAAAACCAGATCTTTAAAAATAGTGAGTAAATCCGGAAAAGGTTGCATCAGCGTGTTGTTATTGATATAATTATGTAATTATATAACTTATTTAGAGAACCGAGAGATATGGGACTGTATTATATATTTACTGTTGACGGAGATTGGGACGAATATTTTTCTACCGAATTGCCAAGACGAAAGAGAAGGCCTGACAGGAAAAACTTGCTTAGTTTAATTAAGCGCGAGATCAAAATTGCCTGCTCTATCGGCGGTAAGATCTTGCATTTTGTGCACACATCGCCTGTTACACGGCAATATTTCCTTCAACCAGACTTTGTCGAACTCTGGAAAGAGATAGAAAGAAGGGGCGGCAGCATCGGCATCCACTGTCACGAGGAAGACCTTTTTAGCCACGGCAGGCTTAACGATGCAGAAAAGCTGGAACAATCGATTCGCTCGATAACATATCCGCTACGCGATAAAGGGTTGAACCTTATCTCTTATCGAGGCGGGTATCTTACTTTTTGCAAAACCATCATCCCTATTCTTGAAAGGAACGAAATCGCTCTTGATTTTTCCTGCTCCCCAGGCCGTTATCTACATTATAAGGGACGCGTAATTGCGGATTGGCGCAGAGCGCCTAAGAATTATTATCGTATGTGCTATCGTGACCATCGCAAAGAGGGCAAAAGCGATATTGTTGAGATCCCTCCCGGAAAGCTAAAACGGCGCGCGTTATATATTGATATTACATCTCTTCTGGACATATGGATGGTTGCGCGACGTTTAGCAAGAAAGGAAAGAGTTATAGGGGGCAATATTATTGTATCACTGCTGACACATACCTATGAGTTTTCTTCTTTGTGGAAACGGCTTAAAATAAGAGCGGCACTCTTTATTTGTAACCGTTACGGTAGTTTTATTAGTGATAAAGAAGCATTAGATTTTATTAGGAATGAGGAGGGAACGGAAAAATATGAAGATCGGAATCGCAAAAGAGAGCAGGGGGCAGGAAAAAAGAGTCATTATACAGCCCCCCGAGATAAAAAGGATCGCTAAAAGGCATGAGGTGATTGTTGAAAAAGGCGCAGGGCTCGGTATTGATATTCCGGATGAGGCCTATATTAAGGCGGGGTGCAAGATAGGTTCGCGAGAGAAGGTCTATAATTGTGACCTGGTAGTTCGCATAAAGGAGCCCAATTTTGAAGAAATCAAGATGATGCGGCCTGGCGCGATTATCATGTCCATGATGCATATCCGTTGCCAGCCGGAGCTGGATGAGGTACTGCACAAACAGAAATTAATAGTGATCCCGCTGGAAAACCTGAAGGATCCGGTCGGGAGAAGAAAGGTAGAGGCGGTCGAAGACGCCGGCCGGATAGGGATGGAATACGGCTTTAAGCTATGGGGGGGGGATCCCGCGGCCGCAACCGTGAAGATCATGGGATACGGCAATATAGCCATGGGCGCCATCCGCTGCGCAGCGCGTAAATTTGCCAAAGTCGAGATACTGAATAAAAAGAATTTTCTCGAAATGGAAAAACATATTCCATGTACCGATATCCTGGTGGACGCTATCAACCGCCTTACCGCCGGGAAGTCGAGCAAGAACCCTATTTTGTCACTCGTGAGATGCTGAAGCTCTTCAAGCAGGGGTCGGTCATAGTCGACCTGGTTTCCAACCCCGAAAAACACGCCCCCGTGGAGACCATGCACCCGACATATATAGATAATCTGCACTATGTGGTCGATAGCATCTATCACACTTCCTGCTGGGGATGGCCAGGCCTGGAACCGAAGAAAATTGCCAAAAGGTATAGTCTTCAGATCGCACCGATCCTCAGGGACATAGCGAATAAAGGTCTTGATAAATGTTCCCCTCAGATCAGGGCTGTTGTTTTATACCCAGAAAATAAATGGGTGTAGAAATTACACAGTTCCGCAACGGTTGGCAGGGTTTAGTGCCCAAACGGCGCCCATCTAAAGCAAAAATCTTGTAAAATCCTGCTTGAAGTCACCCGCCATATAAAGTCCTTGCCGCCAGCAAAATTTAATGATATTATATTGACAGAATCATCTCATAAAATATAGTAAAAAACGTGAACTAAAACGTGGAGTGGAGGCCATTTTATATATAAAACAGGCCGAATCTCGGCACCTCCACCACTATATGCCCTATCTATGTTTAAAGATAAGGCTTCTAGGATGCAGCAGGTTGCAGATATATTGCAAGACGCGAAACTCAGGATGTATAAGGAAGAATGCCAAAAAGCCGCAGAAAATGGCGATAGACCGACGATGTCCAGGACTAAAGGGGTGGACATTCCTATCTCTTGATTCCTCAAGGAGTTACGGAATTTACAGCCAAAAAATACTGAACAAATAAGACAAATTTCCGATTTTTGATAAAAATATTAGGGTCACAAGACACAGGACACAAGGTCACAAGACCAAGGATTTTTCTTTTCTGGTGACCTGGTGACGTGTGACCTTGTGACCCACGATTTTTTACTAGAAACCTGCGCCTGCCCCCTTTTCATTGACTTTACTCTATATTTATGTTAGAATGTTATAGGTAATTATGTTATGAAGCCAGGAGGCATTATGCGTCTAAGGAAAGTTTTAATCATAGACGATGAAAAAGAATTTTGCGAAGTCGTTAGAATGTATTTGGAAATGACCTTGAAAAGTAATTTTCAGGTAAGCATAGCTTACGACGGAAAAGAAGGCGTTAAACTTGCCAAGGCGATAAGGCCTGACCTGATCCTATTGGATATAGTCATGCCTATTATGGACGGCTTTAAGGTGCTGGAACAGCTTAAGCGGGATCCTGCCACAATGTCTATTCCCGTAGTGATGCTGAGCGCTAAGGTCGACGCCGAAGCCAAGCTTAGAGCGCTGCAACTATATAATGACGAATATATCACCAAGCCTGTCGCTATGTTGGCATTAAAGGCTAAGGTTGAGGAAATATTGAAGAGGAGAGGCATCGAGTGAGGGTTTTCAGAATTTTTTTAATCATATCTATTTTTTTATTGACCGCGGCATCGCTATGCCTTGCCGGGATCTTACCGGCCGCAGAAACCGGTTTTTCTTTTAATCCGAATAAACCGGATCTGGTGATCTCGGAGATCCAGCATTTTCCCATTAATCCTCTCGTAGGAGAAACGCTTACATTTACTGTCGTTGTAAAAAACATAGGTACCGAACTTGCAAGTAACGTTAAGGTTGAGATCGCGGGCCAGAAAGGGTGGGGGAAGAGCGGTTTAATCAGGTTTATCGCTCCCGGCGCTTCTCAAACCGTATTCCTGCGCGTCAACGCGGATGAGTCACATGCAGTCCATGACCCCCATAGTTTTATCTTTACAGTAGACCCCGAGGACGGTATTTCCGAACAGGATGAAGGTAACAACATATTTTTTAAATACCTGCGCGTCAATTTTTCATCGCACAAGGATCTGATGATATCTGATGTGCGCCTTACGCCCACGAATCCGCAAGCCGGTGGGGACCTTGTTTTTACAGTAAATGTAAGTAATGTGGGAGGTTCGGTCGGCAAGGATGTGGAAGTGGAAGTTTACGATCAAAGGGGCTGGAGAAATAAAGATTCAATAGATTATATTCTTCCGGGTGGAAATAAAAGTATCGCGATATCCCTGAAGGCGGACGATGAACACTTTGCCTCAAATCCGCATAGTTTTACCGTAAAATTAGATCCTGCTAATGTCATTGCTGAATCAAACGAACTTAATAATTTATATTCGGTTCCGACGCTAGTCAATATAGCCAAAGTAGGCTTGCCGTCGGCAACGCCGCCTGCTGATACACCTGCTATAGCTATATCCGCAGCAAATATGATCTCAGCTAAGCAAGCGGCTGAAGGGGAACACGAAATGGTCGCCGAAGCGTATATGGCGCCTGTTGAGCCGGTTTTACCTATTGCCAAAGATCTCTACTATGATCTGCAGGATCAGATAGATGGCATAAAAGGGCACCCGGACCTTTTGCAAAAGGGAGAGTTTGATTCTTCGTTGCGGCAGCTGACCGACGAGGCGGAATCTCATAATGTATTCATAAAGACTGAACTCGGAAGTCATTTTAGTCAGTGGCACCAATATCCTTACAGCAAGTACCACAAAGATAACACTTTTAAAGCGTTGGCCGGTCTAAAAAAGGATTTAAACATAACTGAAGCTAAGGGCGATACGGCGGAGACCGAAGAGCTTAAGGCCATAGCGAAATTAAGCGAAATGGGCGTTGTGCGCAGACCGGATAAAGGCATGAGGCCGGATTTTACCGAAGAACTTTCGGAAAAAAGGTCAGAGCTAAGCCAGGATGAGAAGGAATTAAAGGGCTTGCTTGAGAGTTTTTTATCCATTCCTATTGTAAGTCCCATAGAAGTTATGCAGGATACTATAGCGGTGTTTAAAAAGATGGGTATCCGTTACAGGATAAGCGAGCCGGACAAGATAGTAGCCAATGCGGAAACTATTATGGAGATAGGCTCTTTTTACGGTAAAAGTGCTTTTTCCAAACGTCTTAAATTTAAGAGATTGATGTCAGAGATCGTGATGTGGGAACAGAATATCACTAAAAAGATATCTCTGCGCAGCCTTGACCATGAGAGGGAAGTGTCCGAGGGGCTGGTTGCCAAGTACGGAAATAAGGTAGCGGCCCTCAGCGAGGCTTTTGATGATAACATGCTTGATGTGGACCGGATACTTAGATCGCAACTTGAGGTTGTAAGGGAAGCGGAAAAAGCATTTCTGGATTAAAGGCCCGTGTCTATTTATTTGATAAGGCTTTCGTAAAACCAAGCAGTGTGTCTATAGCGTAATTTATACAATATATAAGCTCGGCCCTGATTTTAGGCAATAGCGGCGCGTAAAAGGGTTGCTCTTCCACGATATCCGTGACATAAAGCAGGGCGGCAGCTCTTCTCTTGATATAACGTGACGCCGCAAAGAGCGCAGAACATTCCATATCTACCACATCGATACCTTGCTTACCGAAAAAAGCCAATTTTTCCGCCTCCATCTTCAGGGAGCCGAATGTTACGCACTGCGCCTTTTTTATCATTTTATCTTTATCGCAGGCGATAAGTTCTTCAATAAGCGGCTCGTCCGGATAAAAGACATCGCAGTCTTTAACTTTATCATGGAGGACATTTGTAAAGCTTTCGCAGGCGTGGCTCTGGAGAGGGATTACAAGGCTGCCGATTTCAAGACCCCGTTTTTTTTCGATCAAACCACACGAACCGAATACAAGGATATTTTCGCAGGGCGTGTCCTCAAGATAAAGGACCGCATCGCCCAAAAGATGAGTACCTATCCCTGTCCTTATCAGCGTGAAATTCCCGGTATTTGACGCACTGTATAATTTCCCGCGGGATAGTTTTTGGATACCCAGCCTTCTGAGTGTATCTCTCGCCACTAACGGCATCAGTATGCACGTTTTTTTTATATCCTTCTCGGTTAGCCCGAACAGTACATCAAATGTGCTCATTCAGTATGAAGCCTCTCATAGCCCGCCCTTCGCAATAGGTGAACGGGTCAACAGGCTATAGTATACCCCATGCCTATTGAGTATATCCAGTATTTTTTTCGTGATCCCGTATCCGGGGCGTTATGTACGTATATCTACATAGGTTCCCCTAATCCTATTCCCATACATCTATTATACCGAAACATCGTCCGTTTGAGAAACGTTTCCTGTTTGACTTAGAAAGCGTTTCTAAGTAGTATATATAGGTATGGACATAAAAGACATAGTCGGGAAAAGGTTTCCTCGATTTGGAGTAAATAAGCGGCAGGAGATAGCGCGACTTCTTTATGAAATATCTAAAAAAGAAGATGTTTCCTTCGAATGTATTATTGACGGTGTTTTGCGCGGACCAACAAAATTTGCCGATATTAAAGATTACCTTACCCGGCGGCGGTTCCCGCGTCGCACAGCTTCACCCGGGCGTTTTACCGCTTATTTGCCGGATCTTGATCTTGACCCGTCAAAAAAGGCAAGTATAAAAAAAAGAAAGATAAATCCTAAAAACATTTACGCGGATAAAAAATCAGAAAAAAGCCCGCTTAGCATACGGCTCAAAAAAGCCTTCCCTCGTGCTGATTTTAAAACAATAACCTCACTGAAGGGATATATTAAAGATAAGCGTTTTGATATAAAAGATCACAACCGCAGACGGGACAATTTCTTTGTAGTGCGCGAGGGATATGATTTTTTTAAGCACTGCCCCTGCACCTCCAAAGCTTTATCATGCGGCTATAATATATTCAACCTCGGGTTTGGTTGTGTTTTTGAGTGCGCATATTGCTACCTGCAGGAATACACGAATTCTCCGGGTATAATATTGCCTTCAAACATAGAAGATTTCTTTAAAGCCTTCAAGGGCACTGGGCGGAGCTTGAGAATAGGAACCGGAGAATTTACAGATTCCCTGGCGCTGGATAGCATAACAGGATTTTCGACTATGATCATCGATTTTTTCAGAAGGCATCCTGACGCGGTATTTGAGTTTAAGACAAAGAGTGATAATATAAAAAACATTATCTCCGCGAAACCGGCCGATAATATCGTCATATCCTGGTCGCTCAATCCGCAATCCGTAATAGAAACCGAAGAGCATCATACGGTATCTTTAGAGCGCCGTCTCGATGCCGCCATTAAATGCGTCAAGGCAGGGTTTACGGTCGGCTTCCATTTTGACCCGATCTTAGATTACGAGGGATGGGAGATCGATTACAAACGCGTGGTGGATCAGATTTTTAGCGCCCTGGATAGAAAGACGGTGAGATGGATCAGCCTGGGGACATTGCGTTTTGCGCCCGCGCTGAAGAAGACGATCGAAATGAGGTTTCCGCAAACTCGTATACTTGACGGCGAGCTCGCGCCGGATTTTGACAGAAAAATGCGTTACAGCGAATCCATACGCATAGAGATATACAGGAAGATGCTGACGTGGATACGCGAAAGATCTGAGCGTGTCCCTGTCTATCTATGTATGGAAAATAAGAATGTCTGGAAAAGCGTTTCCGCTACTTCCCGTAAAGGACTTTCAACTGCTCTACTGTAGGGTGCCCCGGGTAGAACTCGCCTTGAGGTCCTATGTAGCCATCCCACTGATTTCTCTAAGGTAACAATTTTGTAGCTCTTGTTGGAATCAGGAATATAGATCGCTACCGTTTCACCTTTTGTATGCGCGGCCGCGGGTGCGACAACAACAGTGGCTCTACGCACGGTTTTTACAATAACATCCCTGGAGCACTTCTGGTTTAGAAGCGCCCAGCCGTATAGCGATGTCAATCCTCTTGCCACAGGCGATAAGAAATGCTGTTTGACGACCACTTTTTTATAGTGAGGCCTATGCCTCCGGTTGTGCCAGTTCCATGCAAGCGCGTCACCTGACTGAGCAAGGAATACAGTGCCTATGATGACCGGGACCAATGCCCTGCTGATGTTCCCCTTTTTGTACATATGCCGCCTCCTTTTATGCATTAGACGGATTGATTTGAAAAAGGTTTACATGGATCTAAATTTACTTGGAAGTTTCGGAGTTTGGGGCTATAATATATAACCGATGACCGCCAAACTATATAAACGATATCTAACTGTAATTATATCTATAGGATTGCTTGCGGGATGCGGCAGGCAGGAGGCGCCCGGTGTTCTTAGCCCGCGTCAGAAGCTTACCATAGCTATTAACCTGACCGAAGAAGAGCGGCTCTTCTTCGGTCAGCATATATTTCCGGAATTCGAAAAGCAGCACAGAATAAGTGTCAGGGAGCTTCGAATCGATCCGGGGCATCTTGTTGAAAAGCTTGAAGCCTCCCGGGCCTCTGACAGCTCAGAGATAGATCTTTTTGCTCTTGATAGTATGGAGACGGCAATTATTACTGGCAAGGGCCTTGCCTTAGATCTCTCAGGATACGAGGGGCAGATCCCGGAAGAAGTACCTCGCAATATGATCGAATTCTGTAAACTTGACGGGAAGCTCATGTTTATGCCGTTCAGGCCGGACGTACAGATAATGTACTACAATTATGACGCATTCAGCAGTTACGGCCTCGCGGCACCACAAAGATGGGGCTATTTGCTTGAATTAGCTCAGAAATTTAAAGAATCTGAAGGGGAAGGAAGGGTCCTTTTAAAGGCCTCCGGAGGGGATCCTACGGCAATACAGATATATGAATTTATTCTGCAGGCTGACGGCGATCCGTACGCATTTGATGATATAGGATGTATTCAGACCTTTAGGTTTCTGCAAAAGCTCTGGCAATACACCTCGAAAGAGTCACTTGAGGCGGGGCGGGATGCTACAAACGACATATTCGCGAAACAGGAAGTATATCTTGCCCAAAACTGGTCGTCTAACATCATTGCCCTTAATTCTCGCGAACTCCCGTTCCGCTTTATGACTTTTAGCGGGTTGGAAGGCCCGGCAGGCGAACACCATGTTATCGGCGGCGAAGTCTTTGGCATACCGGGTGCGTCAAAAAATGCCGGATCAGCGCTGAGATTCATAGAATATATTCAGTCAAAAAAAGTACAAGAGGTCCTTGTCTCTGAACTTGGCTGGCCGTCCATGAGAGAGGATGCTTATGAACAGACGGTAGCCGACTCTTACATGAGGGCGCACTACGTCTCGATCAAAAAAGCGTTAAAACGCGGCGTTTTCAGGAAAAGCGTTACATGGTGGCCGGCATATGCAAAATATATCAATGAGGCTTTCAGGGAGATAGTTGTGGGCGGCGCGCCTGCCGAAGAGACCCTTACCAAGTATAAAGAAAAACTGGAAGATGAAAAATCCGCGTATAGATAAACCGGGATCAAAGTGAAAAACATACTATCAGGGATTATCACTATCGCATTTCTTATATCTGCCGTACCATGCCGCGGTGCCGAGATCGAACTTACGATGAATTGCTACAAAGACTCCTTTGAGTTGAGCGATCAGGTGATACTTGAGGTCACATGGAAGAACACCGGCCCGGAAGGCATTCACGTGTTTGTTCCTGAGATACATGACGGCTTGAACCTGAGGATAATTGATGAATCTGGAAGTGAGAGGCGTATCTTTCAGACAGTAGAATATAAATATGATAAGGTTAGCAAAGAGGCCTTCCGCGCTCTGGAGCCGGGCGGGAAATTCTCATCAGTGATCTCAGCTACTTTAGAGCTGCCTTATATTTATAATTATCCTTACAAAACTCAAGAGGATTCAGAGGACCTGTATTTGTTTGCTATGGATGATACCGCATGTTATGTTAAACCGGGAAAATATGAAATACAGTACCGCTATATTAATATTATCAATTCTTATTACGATGAGAAGGGTGAACAGCGGGGCGTCTGGACAGGCAACGCCGAATCAGGAACCGTTACGATAGAGATCAAATAGCGGATTCTTTTTAAATAAGGTATCATAATGTGATGCGAAAAAGGAGAAAAAAATGAAAGACCTGGAAGCGATTTTGAAGGAGCATCCTTTTTTCAAAGGCCTGGATCAGAAGCATCTTGAGTTTATCGCCGGTTGCGGTAATAATGTAGCGTTTAAAGATGGTGATATCATATTGAAAGAAGGGCAAGACGCGGATAAATTTTATATCATACGTCAGGGCAAGGTAGCAATATTCATAGCCCACCCGAGTTCTATCACGATCCAGACGATTAAAGAAGGTGATATTCTTGGGTGGTCATGGCTTATTCCGCCGCATAAGTATCGTTTTAGCGCGCGAGCCCTTGAAGATACGCGTGCCGTCGCGTTGGACGGGAAATGTCTCAAGGCTAAATGCGAAGAAAATCACGAGTTGGGGTATAATCTGCTAAAAAGTCTGGTTGATGTTTTAGCGGGCCGTCTCGAAGCTACAAGGATACAGCTTTTAGACATTTATAATAAGTAAAGGAGTTTAAAGATGGCTAGGAGGTTAACCTTCATGGTGTGCCGGTGAGGCATGATCAGAGGCAAGCATCCGTGGGGATTTAAAAAGACATTGAAACCGACGGATAAGAGGCTGAGGAACATCAGGGGTTTTACGTTTATGAATTCGAGCTTTTCAAGCAAGACAGCCAGGCTAAAAAAGCATATATTGGACAGAGGCTGCAAGGCTGTTCTGGTCGAAGAAGAATATGCGGGAGTGCCGGCCTATTACCTTCACATTGACCATGATGACTCCGATGACCCGATCACGGACGAGGACGTCTGGTTCGAAAAGGAAACTTATCTGGGGAAAATTAGCCGTAGAGCCTACCGGCCCGATTTTATAGAGATCGTGGACGTTGATTACAAAAGGCCTGCGGAGACCGAGACAAGAAAAGCGGATCTTATTATGTCGCGGCAGTTAGGTACTGTCAGGCATCAGGGGAAATAAATAGGGAGAATATATGACTGTTGCGATCAATTTTTGCGGAGGGGCAAGAACCGTAACCGGATCCATGCACCTTGTCTCGACAGACCATTCCAATGTAATCTTAGATTGCGGCTTGTTCCAGGGCCGCAGAGATGAATACTATGATATAAACAGTAATTTTTCGTTTCATCCGGGAAGTCTGGATGCCTGTGTACTTTCACACGCGCATATAGATCATTGCGGAAACATTCCCAGCCTGATCAAGCAGGGTTTTCGTTCGCGGGTGCACTCTACGCCTGTTACGCGGGATCTTTGCCGCTATATGCTGCCGGATAGCGGTTACATCCAGGAAGCCGATATAAAATATGTCAATAAGGTTAACAGGAAAAGAGGCCTTCCTCCCAGAAAGCCGCTTTATACAAAAATCGAAGCGGTAAGATCCCTCAGACAATTCCGGCCCGTTGAGTATCATAAAAGTTTTCCCATATCTAAGGATGTCGTGCTTACTTTTTATGAGGCGGGGCATATACTGGGTTCGGCCATACCGGTTCTGGAGATAAAAACAGCGAAGAAGCAAATACGCATAGCGTACGCGGTGGATCTGGGAAGAGAAGGCATGCCGCTTTTGCGGAATCCGGAATCACCTAAAGATATCGATTATCTCATCGTTGAAAGTACCTACGGCGGAAGAGAACACGGAGATATTAAAGAGGCGGAACGCGTGCTGGCCGATATTATCAGAAGAACTGTGAAGCGCGGCGGTAAGATAATCATACCGTCATTTGCCCTCGAAAGGACCCAGTTAATAGTTTATTTTATAAATGAGCTTATAAAAAGAAATAAGATTCCCAGGCTTCCGATGTATGTGGATGGGCCTCTCGCGGTAAACCTTACAAGCGTATTCAGGAATAACTGGCAGTATTTCGATAAGATAACGCAGGAGGCTTTTCTGAAAAATGCCGATCCGCTCGGATATGACCACATTACTTATGTCAAGCACGTACAGCAGTCTAAAAACCTGAACCACCAGAAGAAGCCTTGTATTATAATCTCCGGATCGGGCATGTGCGAAAACGGGCGTATTTTACACCATCTAAAAAATAATATCGAAAATCCCAAAAACGCGATCGTTATAATAGGCTACACTGCAAGAAATACGCTCGGCAGGCGCATAGTCGAGAAGAATGATATAGTGCGTATTTTTGGCAGGCCCCATGACCTGAAAGCCGAGGTTGTGGTTCTGGATGCGTTCAGTTCACATGCGGATGGGGATGATATCGTGGAGTATGTCCGCGGCTTAAATGAGAAGTTGAAGCAGGTTTTCCTTGTGCACGGTGATATGGAACAGTCGGAAGCCTTACGCGTTAAATTGAGAGGAAAGCTTAAGTTAAAACCTCGCATACCTGCCAAAGGCGAGACCGTTTACCTCGCCGCGCGGTAATCTTAGATTCTATAGGCCCAAGTGAAAAAGAGACCGACCTTAGTCATCGCGGATAAAAAGGGAAAAATATACGATATCCCGCCTTTAGAGGCTTGCGGTATGAAAGGCGGGAATTTTTTCCGGCTTAGGAGCCGCGAACTCATCAAGTTGCCTTACGGCAGTGAGATCTTTATGTTGCCCGGCCGCGCTCCGGTCGGCTACAGCGCCGGGAGCGGAAAGTTTGTGACTCCGAGCGACAATTACGCGGTTGCCGCGTTTGTGCCGCCCGGCCGCACCATAACTTACAACAGCGCATACCGTGAGGCCGGCTCGCCAAAAACTCTGCCGCTTTTTGCCTATGGCGCGGTTGCCTTTTATAAAGGGGATTTTTATGCCGCCGCCGTGCAGGTAGACCGCGAACTTAGGCAGGACCTGCGGCTCATGGATGCCGCTTTAGTCAGCAAAAATGTCAAACGCTACAGAAAATTATATCCTTCGAACAGGCTTATCAGGCATCTTGAAGGTTGCGCGCTGAAATATGGCTGCCCTGCCGCCAAAAATTTCTTTTTAGAAAGATATGAGGGCCCGCTGCCTACATCCCCTCACTGCAATGCGTATTGCATAGGCTGCATTTCTCATCAGCCGGCCGGAGGATGCAGTATCACGCAGCCAAGAATAAAGTTTGTTCCGTCCGCCGAAGAGATAGCGGAGACCGCGCTGCATCATATCGGAAAGGTGAAAGACCCTGTTGTGAGCTTCGGGCAGGGCTGTGAAGGAGAGCCGCTTTTGGTTGGCAAGATTATAGAAAAAGCCGTCACACTGATAAGGAAAAGCACAGGTAAAGGCATTATAAATATAAATACAAACGCAAGCCGGCCTGATACAATTAAACGTTTATTTAAAGCCGGGATGGACAGCATGCGGGTAAGCCTTAATAGCGCGCAAGAGCCGCACTATATCAGATACTACAAGCCCAGAGGCTACAGATATAAAGATGTGATCAGATCTATCAGGGAGGCAAAGAAAGCGCGGGGCTTTGTATCGATCAATTATCTTACAATGCCCGGATTTACTGACACAAAAGAGGAATTTGATTCCCTGAGAAAACTGATAAGAAACTGCAAAATAGATATGATCCAGTGGCGTAACTTAAATTTTGATCCGGCGCGATATTTCAAGGAGCTTAGAATACCTTTCTCTGATTCCAAGTTTCTTGGAATGAGACGGGTTATAAGTGCGATAAAAAAAGAATTTCCTCATGTCCTGACCGGCTATTTTAATCCTTCCCGGCAACGAATCCGAAGAAAAAGGGGACAGACACTTTTTGAGGCGTTGTAAAGGGGACAGACACTTTTTTTGCGGCTACGTAGATAGCTTCAAAAAAAGTGTCTGTCCCCTTCAATCCTGGAAGGCGCCACCGGCGCATTGGCCCAAGGGGCAGGGATTATTCCTTGCCCCTTTTATATTTCCATTGTATAATAGCCTATAATAATAACCTATAAAGACTTTGATGTATAAAGGAAAAAGATTATTTTTGTTCCGAATTATGTTATGAGGCTTTTTTTAATGGCGGAGGCCTGGATATTGTTCCGGACATAGATGAGGCGGACATAACAGCCCCGGGGGATATAGCGAAGAGTCAGGTCATAGAGAAGGTGACAGCTGGGCCTCAGATTGAGAAATTTGTTGAAACAGTTAAATCCGGCGAAGCAAAGTAGGAATGGTAAAATCAGCAGCTAAGGCTAAAACGGAGCCTAAAAAGTCAATACCTCTACAATTTCCTTCAGTGGATGTGGTGGAGGCCTCCGCGGGATCAGGAAAGACCTACGCGCTCGCGAAGCGCTATGTGCAGCTTATCACCTACCCTCACAAAGGGCCCGAAGACACCCCTCTCAAAACAATACTCGCCGTCACATTTACCAATAAGGCCACGATCGAGATGAAGCAGAGAATACTTGAATTTTTGAAGAAAGTGGCCCTCGGTATTTTCTCGGATGAACGTGAAAGGAAGGACATATCTTCTTCCATTGCCGTTGACTTTGAGTCTGCGCAAGTGATAGCCTGCAAAGTGATGGAAGATATCATCGGCCACTATAATTATTTCCAGGTGCAGACTATAGACAGTTTTATTAATACGCTTCTTTCGGGTTGCTCGTTTCACCTGGGGTTTGCGTCGAATTTCAGAATAAAGGAGGAATACCGTACATATCTGGAATATAGCCTGGACAGCCTTATAGATAAAGTCGAGGCAGATAGCGACGTCCTCCGCACATTTGAAAATTTTCTAAGATATTACCTTTTCATAGAGAATAAGGAAGGATGGTTTTTTAAACAGGATATTTTGGGGATCATAGAAAGCCTGTATAATTATGTAAATACCTATGGCGGGGCCTTTGTCAGCCCCGAGATAGACGCGAACGACCTGCTTAAGAAAAAAAGAGAAATAATAAAGCTTATATGTAAAATACATTCCGCCTCACCCGAGGGCACCCACGGACGCTTTATGAAAAGCCTGGATTCTTTTATCGAGAATAACGAAGGCACCTTCAATATCGATAGGCTCTCTAAATACTTTGGCTATGAAGAGTTTCCGGTTAAGAAGGGGGTAAGAAGGCCCGCAAATATTGCAAGGATGTGGGATAAGCTGCGCAGGGATCTGGACCAGCTCTGTAAATGGGAGTCATTCGCGCTTTTCAAGCCATATATCGATATATTTGAGCTCACCCTCCGGGAATTCGGTAAGATCGCCGGAGGGGAGGACATAGTATTTTTGCAGGAGTTAAATACGCACGCGCGGGGGCTTGTGGGGGAGAAGGGCGTTACAGTCCCGGAGCTTTATTACAGGCTCGCCACGCGTTTTCACCATTATCTTATCGATGAGTTCCAGGATACAAACCGCCTTCAATGGAGTAATATATTCCCGATGGTCGAAGAGGCCCTTTCATCCGGCGGCTCGTTTTTTTACGTTGGGGATAAAAAGCAGGCGATATTCAGATTTAGGGGCGGGGACGTATCATTATTTGATTCCGTGCAGAAGGATTTCAAAAATTATAATCCGTCGCAAAGAATGCTGGCCAAGAATTTCCGCAGCCATAAAGAGATAGTTCGATTTAACAATGAGATCTTTAGCGCCGGTAACCTGAGGCGGTTTCTAAGGGCTCATGATGAGTCTCAGAAGGAGCCCCTGGGATTTTCTGAGGGCGATATTTTAACCGTACTCAATATTTTCAGCGGCTCAGAGCAGGAATGGAAAAAAGAGAATAATAGCGGCTATGTAAGCGTGGAATCCTTTAACGCGCCTAACGCGGATGAGAGAGATGTTTTTATGCGGTCGAGGCTTGTTTCGCTTATCAAAGAGCTCGGGGAGCGTTTTCCTTACGGTGAGATCGCTGTCCTGGTAAGAGAAAATAAAGACGTTAAACGGTTTTCATCCTGGTTTCTTGAGGAAAATATACCCGTTGAATCTGAGAAGACCCTCAATATTCGCGAGCAGCCTTTGATCAAAGAGCTTATATCGTTTCTTAAGTTCTTAAACTCGCCCATAGATAATCTTGCTTTCGCCTCATTCGTATCCGGTAAAATATTCCAGAAGGCATCGGGCGTGACCGCGGAAGAAGTACGCGACTTTCTCTTCAAATTCCGGGGCCGTAGAAAAAGGGAAAAGGGCGTATATCTGTATACTGAATTCAGGCGGTCTTTCCCGGAGGCCTGGCAGGGTCTTATAGGGGGGATTTTCAAAAATGTAGGATATGTGCCTCTCTATGAACTCCTGACAACGATCCTGGGAAAGCTGAAGGCGCTGGATAACTTTCCTGAGTATCAGGGATTTTTTATGCGGTTACTTGAACTGATCAAGGAAAAGGAGGAGGATTATCCCGGCATATCCAAATTTCTGGAACATTTTGACCAGATGGTGGAAAAAGACCTTTTTGTGAATGCCGCGCACGCGAATTCCTTGACTGTCATGACCATACACAAATCAAAAGGCCTTGAATTCCCCGTAGTCATCATACCGTACCTTGAGATGGAGGTATCCGTGGGCTCCGGAGGAGCCGGACAGAAAAGGCCATATGTGGTCAGGCAGGCGGACGATAACGCCTTAAAGCTTGTGCAGCTGAAAAAGAGTTACGGGACATATTCACCGGAACTCGCGAGAGATTACAAAGAAGAATACATAAGGTCATTAATAGATCAGCTGAACAGTTTATATGTTGCCCTGACAAGGGCTAAATATGAGATGTATCTTTTTATGCCGTCCAGGACCTCAGGCAGGAATAATATAGCCCTTGATCTTATCCCCGGTGAAAGTGATGAAAGAGGCAGGAAAATACCGTATGGCCGTACGGAAAAGAATAAGAAGCAGTTTATGCATCTGCCATGTTCAAAATATTCGGACTGGATAGGGGTCCTGAAGGATGAATTTATCACCCCATCTCAACTTATCAACAGGGATAAGATGCTTAGGGGCGAGATCCTGCATTATATGCTTTCATTTATCGGAAATCTGAGCGTGGACGAGAGGAGTCTATCCCTGCGCGCCGCGCGCGAGAAGGCGCGCCTGAGATATCCTTATGTGAAAGAACTTGATGCGTATATGTCTATTGTCCGGGATCTTGTAAAAGAAGAGAGATTTAAACCCTTCTTTTACGTAAAAGAAGGAAGGGTGTTCCAGGAAAAAGAGATCGTCAATTCTTATGGTGACACAAAGAGGATAGACAGGCTCATCGTGACAGGAAGCCGCATTTCTATCATAGATTACAAGAGTACGCGTGATGATTTTGAGGAATACAGGTCTCAGGTCCTTGAGTATGTCAGTATTATAGAACAGATATATCCGGGGTCCGCGGTAAAAGGGTATTTGATTTTTCTCGATCCCCTGTCTTTAGAGGAAATACATGGGTAATGTAGTGACTTGCGGTCTTAATGAGAGTTTTCTAAAGTTTCTTTCAGGTTACATTGACAGTAACTATCTGAAGAAGGGATCTGACCTGACGCGCGTAGCATTTGTCTTTGAAGGGAAAAGGCCTTCACTTTTTTTAAAGAGGATGCTTGCCGGAAAAAACAAGACAGGTTTTTTCCCGCCGCGCTTTTTTTCAATAGATGAGTTTGTCGAATACACACTATCAAAAAAAACCCCGTTTTCAAAGATGCCGGCCATGGAATCATGTTATACGATATTTACTTTGGCAGGGGAAATAGCGCCCGAGATAGTGAAGGGGAGGGAGGAATTTTCTAAATTTCTGCCGTGGGCTCGTGAAATAGTGAGTTTTATAGATACACTTGATATCGAGGACATACCCTCACACGCCCTGAAGGATGTCCAGGCCAGCGCATCTATAGGATACGAGATCCCGGATAATATAAACGCGTCTCTCGCGCACATAATCAAGCTGCGTGAGAGGTATCATGAAGTAATGGCCGGAACGAATTCATTCTCAAAGGGTTATATATATCTTTCAGCCTCACGCGCGGCTAAAGAGGTTGATCTCGAGGAGTTTGACGCAATATACTTCTGCGGTTTTTTCTATATGCAAAAGACACAGAGAAGCATAGCCAAACATCTTTTTGAATCGGGAAAAGCGAATTTCTTTTTTCAGGGCCATGAGAAGGAATGGCCTGTTCTTAAGGAGACCGCACGGGATCTTTCATGCTCTATCAAGCCCTCAGGTAATAGCGCGGCGAGTTCAACCGGCCGCACGGGCTCATCGCTCAAGCTTTATTCGGCATTTGACAGACATTCTGAAGTTTGTACTGTAAGGGAGATCTTAAAAGGAGTAAAGAAGCTTAACTCGACCGTGATAGTGCTGCCGGATCCCAACAGCATGATACCCCTTGTATCCGAAATAGGCTCATTATCGAAAGATTTCAACGTTTCACTCGGATATCCGCTGAGAAGGAGCTCCCTGTACGCGCTCTTTGATTTTATAGTACAGGCGCAGAAGACAAGGAAGGGCGGTAAATATTACGCAAAGGATTATATCGCCTGCATGAGCCAGCCGCTTGTTAAAAATCTCAGGATCCTCGACAGTTACAGCGCAACGAGAATACTTGTGCATAAAGTGGAGGAAGCGCTTTTAGGCATAGAAGAGACGCCTCTTAATAACCGTCTCTTTGTAGGCCTTAAGGAGATAGAGAATGAACCGGCATTGCTTGAAGCAGCTTCAAGCACGCTGAAACATATGGATATAGACCTTAAGCCGTCAGAATTAAAGAAAGTATTAGAAGGGCTTCATTCGGCCTTATTTGTCCCATGGGAAGACCTTTCTGATTTTCAGGGTTTTGCGGGATCACTGGGTAGCCTGCTGGACGTGCTTGTTTATAAAAGCCTGATGAGAGAATACGGCCTTAATCTTAAGATCGCGGAGAAGATGTACACGGTAAGGGACGAGCTGGAGAGTTCCCCGTTCGCGAAGGAGAAGTTCACTAAAGAAGATATGTTTAAGATATTCCAGAATATGGTGGAAAATGAGGTGGCGCCATTCAGCGGATCTCCGCTCAAAGGACTGCAGGTATTGGGGCCCTTTGAGACGCGTTCTCTTAATTTCGAGAATGTCATTATAATGGATGCCAATGAATCCGCGCTCCCCAGACTTCGCTTGAAAGAGCCGCTGATACCGCATGATGTCTCGCTTGGGCTTGGATTAAAGATCATTGAAAATGAAGAGGAGATACAACGCTATCAATTTAAAAGGCTGATCGCCGGGGCGAAGAACGTGCATCTGGTTTACCAGGAAAATCCGGTAAAGCAGAAGAGCAGATTTGTGGAGGAGATCATCTGGCAGCTGCAAAAGGAGAAGAAGTCGCTGGATGCCGTTTCCGCCCAACAGGTAAGTTTTTCAGTGAATGTATTATCTTCCGGCATAGAGATAAAAAAGACTCCTGAGATGCTGGATATGCTGAAAAATTTCAGGTATTCGGCTTCCAGCGTGGATACATATGTGAAGTGTCCGCTGCAATTTTACTATAAACATGTGCTTGGGCTCGAGGAAAAGAAGGAATTCCCCGAAGACCCGGAAGGCAGGGAGATAGGGACTTTTCTTCATGGCCTTCTTCAGGAGACGTTCCGGGTATTTCTGAATAAGAAGCCTGTGATAGACGGAAGATTCCGCGAAGCGTTCTTTAAAAAATTCCGCGAGAGATTCAAAAACACTTTCGGCAGGAGAATGCGTTCAGACTCATTTTTGCTTGAGGATGTGATGAAGTTCAGGCTCGAGCGTTTTCTCGATGCCGAATCGGGCAGCGAAGAGAGAAGGGTGAAGGAAATACTCTCACTGGAGAATCCGCTGCAGAAGGTGATCGGACTTTCAGGGGATAAATTTGATTTTAAATATATAGTGGACAGGATAGACAGGCTTGATGACGGTTCCATACTTATACTGGATTACAAATCAGGCGCTGATACGCTTAAGCCGCAGCGGACAGAAACACTTGAGAAAATGGAGTTTAGCAGAGAGTCTATACGGGACAGAATAAGGTCTTTCCAACTGCCTATTTACTATCACCTGGAAAAAAGAACATATCAGGATGATACTTTAAACGCGGCTCTCTACAGCCTGCGGAATCTGAAGCTGACTTATTTAGACGATGATAATACGGATCTGGAGAGGACCATGGAGATATGCATGAAAGCGCTCGACTATATAATCCATGAATTGCTGGATCCAAAGGTGCCTTTCGCGGCGGATCGCGAGAAGGAAAGAAGCTGTACATATTGTCCATTCTTCTACTTATGCAGATAGGACTTGACATGAAAAAGAGATTACTGAAGGAGCTCAAAAAAATCAGGAAGGAACTGCGCATCCTCCGGCATCCGGCGTGGCTCTCGGGGTAGTGATGACAGGTTTTTCTATAAGCGTCGGCGTCGCCGTTGTAACCAGCGCGGTAATGTTGTCTTTAGTCCACCATTATTTTAAAGAGTATTTAATGGATCTGACTTGATCTAATATCTTAAAGAGGCCTGCCAAAAGGATAGGCCGTGATGAATGTATATCGGATCATTATAAAAAAGTGCCTCGGGTATAAAAAGGGCGAGAAGCTTCTCATCGTCTGCGATGGCCCGAAACTGAAGCTTGCTGACAGATTTTACAAAAACGCAAAAGCAGTGGGAGCGGATCCGGTTCTTATGAATATGCCCGCGCGAAGTGCGCACGGTGAAGAGCCTCCCAGGGCTATCGCGGACGCGTTAAAAGAATCTGATATAGTGCTTCTGGTGACTTCTAAGTCGCTTTCACATACGGCCTCGCGCAAAACAGCGTCTAAGAAATACGGGACAAGGATCGCCAGTTTACCCGGTGTAACCGAGGTCATGCTGAAAAGGGCTATACCTGTAAATTACAATTCACTCTATAGGAGCACGGCAAGACTTGCGCGTATCTTAACGAAGGGGAAAGTGGTCGAGGTCTTTACGGATAAGGGTACGCATCTAACGATGTCCATAAGGGGCCGGAACGGTTTTTCCGATAATGGATTATATACAAAAAGCGGGGCATTCGGTAATCTACCGGCGGGCGAGGTGTGTATCGGCCCTTGCGAAGGAACGGCAAGCGGACGGCTGATAGTGGACGGCAGTATGCCGTTAACCGGAAGACTGAAACGGCCTATAGAAATCATTATTAAAAACGGCTGCGCTCAAAACATTCCCGTCCCTCAGATGATCCCGATCGTAAAAGCGATAGGGAAGCGGGCGCTTAACGTAGCAGAATTAGGGATAGGTCTAAATCCAGAAGCAAAAGTGACCGGAGATGTGCTTGAAGACGAAAAAGCGCTAGGTACCGCGCATATTGCCTTAGGTAACAATAGATCATTCGGCGGCAAGATCTCCTGCCCGTCGCATCTGGATTTTGTGTTTTTGAAACCGACTATACTCGTGGACGGCGTTAAATTAAAGCTGTAAAAGTGAAAATATGATTCAAGATACTATCGTGGATCTTAAGGAAAAGACCCTGGGGGCATTGGGGGATGGAGGTGTCATCTCTCAGAACCTTTCAAGTTATGAGTTCCGGCCCCAGCAGCTTGATATGGCAAGGGGCATCTGCGATGCCATTGAATCAAATAAGCATTTGATAGTCGAGGCGGGTACAGGGATAGGCAAAAGCCTGTCATATCTAATACCTTGTATATATCACGCGGTAGATAAAGACCAGAAGATCGTTATCTCTACTTATACAAAAACACTTCAGAATCAGTTGTTCCTTAAGGATATACCTTTTTTAAAAGAAGCGCTAGGCCTGGATTTTGGTTACGCCCTATGCCTGGGCTCTGAAAATTATTTGTGCCCGCGCCGACTCAACAGGGATCATACGTATGACCTGTTCGATTCGGGCCCCCGCCTTGAGGAGCTAAGGCGCTTAGTCCGCTGGTCAACCGAATCCGAGAGCGGAATAAGGTCAGATCTGGATTTTATGCCCTCGGAAGGGCTGTGGGACGGCGTATGCAGGGATCCGGATCTATGCATGGGGAAGAAATGCTCATACAGAAAAGGGTGTTTTTATAAAAAGGCAAAGGAGAAGCAGAAAAGATCCCACATCTTAATAACAAATCATTCGCTTTTTTTTACAAATCTGGCTTCCGGCGGAAGGGTCCTGCCGGATTTTGACGCCGTGGTATTCGATGAAGCGCAGACACTGGAAGATGTGGCGACCGGGTATCTCGGGATCGAGATAAGTAACGCCAGAATAAAATATCTGCTTGATTCAATATATAATCCGAGAAAGAAAAAGGGGATACTTGTAAAACTTAGGACGACGGGCAGGCAGGAGGTCGATCATATTGAAGCGGACCTTGAGGATGCGAGAAAGGCATCCGATAGATTTTTCCTGGAAATAAGCGTTATATTCGGGCAGGAAAGTTCTTCCAAAAGGATAGTGACGAAAAATATAGTGTTCAACCACCTGGAGGAACCGCTGAAACGCCTGGCAAGCTCTTTATCAGAGGTACTGGATCATGTAAAAGAAGACGATGACAGGGTGCTTGTCAAGGTATGTTGTAAACGCTGCCTTGCGCTTTCAAAAGCCGCCTCTTTTATATTAAAACAGACCCAGCGGGATTTTGTTTACTGGATAGACATATCCAGAAAGAGGAGAGGTACCAGATACGCCCTTTTTGCGGCTCCCATAGAGATAGCTGATGAGATGGAAAAACGCTTATTCAGTAAAATAAGCCCGATAATCATGACCTCAGCGACTCTATCTACGAACAGGAATTTCAATTTTATAAAGGAACGCCTCGGAATAAGAAATGCGAGCGAGGTAATGGTGGAATCGCCTTTTAACTACGAGGAAAACGTTTTATTATACATTCCTAAAGATATCGCTGATCCGAACGAGGCGTTCAGCGTGTTTCAGCGGGACGTAGCCGGACACATAAGAAAGATAATCGATATTATGAAGGGCAGGATCTTCATATTGTTTACAAGCTACAGTATGCTTTATAATATATACGATGACCTGGTATTGAATTATAAGAATATAAATTTCCTGCGGCAGGGGGATAAACCCCGGTACGCGCTACTTGAGGATTTTAAAAAAAATGAGAATTCGGTTCTATTAGGGACGTCCACTTTCTGGCAAGGTGTGGATGTACCCGGTAAATCTCTGGAGTGTGTCATGATAACCAGGCTGCCGTTTTCCGTACCCGACGACCCCGTTACGGAAGCAAGGATGGAACTGATAGAGTCCAGAGGAGAAAACCCGTTTGTAAAATATCAGGTACCCCAGGCTACGATGATGTTTAAACAGGGATTCGGACGATTGATAAGGTCTAAGACGGACAGAGGCGTAGTGGCGATCCTGGATCCCAGGATAAGGACCAGGTACTACGGAAGGTCGTTTATCAATGCCCTGCCGAGATGCCGGCATACTTTTGACATCGGCAAAGTAAGGGATTTTTTCAATTATTATCTAGACGAATAGAGGAGGAGGGGAAGATGGAGTTAAATTTAAAAAAATGGTATAGGATACTTGCTCCGAGGCCGGTGGTCCTGGTTTCTACGGTAAGCAGCGAAGGTATCTCCAATGCTGCGCCATTCAGTTTTGTCACTCCCGTATCCTCGGATCCGCCTCTTATCGCGTTTGCTTCAAGCCCGAAACATGAGACAGCGAAGAATATTCTGGATACGGGAGATTTTGTAGTGAATTTGCCGTCGAAAGATATAGTGAGACAATTATGGATCTGCGCAGACTCTATACCTGATAATGAAAGCGAGATCGATGCCGCAAAACTTACTGCGGAGAAGTCACTAAAAGTCAGGTCACCGGGCATAAAAGAGTGTTTTGCCCGATATGAATGTGAGCTTGAGAGCCATCACGCGGCCGGAGATCATTTGCTTATCATCGGCCGCATCCTTCGCGTTGACGTTAAAGATGACCTGATGGAAGGTGAAAAATTCCTTGTAGAAAAGTCCGGTTTTCTGATGCACATAGAAGGGCCTGAATTTGGGTTGCTGGGTGAAGTCGTAAAAGTCAAATAAGAAAGCTGCGTTTACGATCATGAAACAAATATATATAAAATGGATCATTTTCGCCTGCCTGATGGCCTTGGTAGGATCGTTCTTCGCGCAGAAGATATATTTTGTGAATGCCGATATCGGCAGGCACATCAGGAACGGTGAATATTTCTTTAAACAGGGTCACCCGGCTGCCTCCAACTATTATTCCTATACCGAGCCGGATTTTCCCCTGGTAAACCATCACTGGGGTTCCGGAGTGATATATTACCTGACATGGAAGATCCTGGGCTTCGGCGGTATTACCGTCTTAAACGCGGTTATCTACCTGCTGACATTCTTTCTCTTTTTTAAGGCCTCCGAACGGCTGTCCAGTTTTAACTTCGCGTTATTTTTCTCCGTACTTAGCCTTCCGCTTTTTACATCCCGTACGGAGATAAGGCCTGAGGCATTCAGCTTTTTGTTTATGGGATTATTTTTCTACACGCTTTTATTGTTCAGGGACGGCAGGATATCTTTCGGCAGGCTTCTTATCCTGGTGCCGGCGCAGCTTTTATGGGCCAACCTGCACCTGTTTTTTATAATGGGCCCATTTCTGATAGGCGTCTTCTGGTTTGAGGGCGTGATCAACAATAAATACAGGAAGTCGCTTAAGCCGCTCATGATATTCGGGATATTGACAGTATTGGCCTGTTTTATTAATCCCTACGGCCTAAAGGGTTTTCTGGAACCTTTTATGATCATGCGGGAATACGGTTATATGCTTGCGGAGAATCAGTCTGTTATTTTTATGCATAAAAGATTCCCCGGAAACCCTCTTTATTATCACTTCGAGGCGTTGTTTTTGCTTGCCGTGATAAGCTATATACCTATTTTTATGAAAAAGGGGCAGAGGGACGTTATCCCTTTTTTGTTTATGATGGTACTTTTCGGCGGCTTGAGCTGGGGAATGATAAGAAACATACCTTTTTTTGGTTTCTTCTTTATCCCGATAGTGTCCATGAATTTTTTCCTGGTCTTCAAGGATAAGCGTAATAAAGGCACGGCCGTAACTCTAATATCGGCATGTGTCTTGATAATATTTTATCTGACGGGCCTTCATCAATCTCCGTTCAAGAAGGTATCGGGCATAGGGCTTTATCCCAGCGTGAACAGATCCGCGCGTTTTTTTAAGACATTCGGCCTTTCCGGGCCGATTTTTAATAATTATGATATAGGAGGTTATCTGATCTACCATCTATATCCCCGTCAGGAGGTATTTGTGGATAACAGGCCGGAGGCATACAGCGTGGGTTTCTTCAAGGATATATATGAGCCTATGCAGTCGGATGAGGACCGATGGTCAGCGGCCGATAAAGAATACGGCTTTAATTGCATCTACTTTTTCCGGCATGATATCACTCCGCATGCACAGCCTTTTTTGATAAAGAGGATAAAAGACCCTCTATGGGCGCCGGTATATGTGGATGCGTGGACGATAATTCTGCTTAAACGGAATAACCGGAACGCGGGACTGATAAAAAGGTTTGAATTACCAAAATCAATATTTTCTGTTTCTTAACATGATAACGCAACCTAAAAAAGGAAGGAGATCATATGATTGTTCTGGTTAAGTTGTTAGGGATAGTAATAGTCGTCATGGGAGTAGTCTATTTACTGAAGCCCGAAGTGCTGAAGCAATATATAGCGTTCTGGGCGAAAGACAAGAGACTTTTCGCAGGTGCCATAGTAAGCGCGATACTGGGTGCGATTCTGCTGTTTGCCGCGTCGCAGTGCAGGATACAATGGATCGTTACCGTTATCGGCTTATGGGCTATTTTGAAGGGTATACTTATCCTGTTGCTCGGAAAAGAGAAGATGGTATCAATGATAAAGGCCTGGCAGAAAAAACCGGCAAAGACAATTCGCGCCATGTCATTCGTAGCCATTATCATGGGAGCGCTGCTGATCTTCGCGGCATAACATACTTTTCGCAGGATGCATGCAATTTTTTGCTTGGCATTCTGCCGTACCAGGATATAATCTAAATTATAAAATAGGAGGTGTGTTATGCGTATTATAAGGGACTTTAGTATCGCGATCTTCGCGCTTATTGTTTCAATTGCGTTAGTAAGTGACGGAAATTGCGAATCGTGGAAAAGTAAGAAGAAAGTAAAAAAAGTAAAACAGGAAGTCATAAAGCAGAAAAAGATTGAAAAAAAGATTGCAGGAAAGAAGTATATTCAGTCCCACGATGTCAATAATGACGGGAAGGTTGATTTGAAAGACCGCCTTATACATCTGAGAAGGAATAAGGGAAGTTACGCCGAGGTCCCGGTCTCTGCAGAAAACGAGGGCCTGTATGGAGTGATGGACGCAAACAGCGACTCCAATGTAGGGCCTGCAGAGATGGAACGGTTCTACGATAGATATGATACCAATAATGACGGCCTTCTCGAGGATGAGGAGATAGGCGCCGCTGTGCAATAACAGAAGGGGAAGAGTAGAAGACTTAATCGGATGAATGCCTATCTATACATCATATTATTTGTCTTAGTCGGCGAATATATCCTTGATTTTATCGTCGGTAAGTTGAATGTAAAGCATGCCTTGCCCGTGCTCCCCGGTGAGTTCAGAGGTTTTTTTGATTCCCAGAAATATGAGAAGGCGCAGGGTTACTTAAAAGACACTACAGGTTTCAACCTTGTAAAGGGCGCGCTCTTCACCTTTATCACCGTTAGCTTTATTCTTGCCGGAGGCTTTGATCTTGTCGACAGGATAGCTCGGGGTTTGAATGCGAACTTTATACTTACCGGCCTTCTTTTCGGCGGCATGATAATGTTCGCCTCTCAGATCATAGAAGTACCTTTTTCTATATACCGGACTTTTGTTCTTGAGGAGAAATTCGGATTTAATAAGACAAACGCCCGCACGTTCACTCTGGATATTATTAAGGGATGGGCCCTGGGGGCATTGATAGGCGGAGTTATTTTTTCCGGCGTAATATGGTTTTTTGATAAAGCGGGTGGCGCCGCATGGTTATATTGCTGGTTCGCAGTAACGCTCTTTCAACTTTTTTTGATATTTATAGCGCCTGTGGCGATAATGCCGCTTTTTAATAAATTTATACCGCTTGAAGACGGTGAATTAAACGACACCATAAAAAAATATGCCGGCTCACAGAATTTTAAGATGAAAGGCATCTTTAAAATGGATGCCTCAAGGCGATCGACCAAGTCAAACGCTTTTTTTACCGGATTTGGCAGATACCGCCGGATAGTCCTATACGATACATTGATCAAAAAACATACCGTCGATGAACTTGTAAGCATCCTTGCGCATGAGATCGGACATTATAGAAAGAAGCATGTTATTAAGAATATAATCCTGTCCACGGTGAGTTCCGGCCTGATGTTCTTCATACTCTCCTTTTTCATAAATAATCGGCCCTTATTTGACGCGTTCAGGATGGAGAGTGTTTCTATATACGCGAGCCTGGTTTTTTTTGGTTTTCTTTTTATCCCTATTAATTTCCTGCTGTCGGTCTTCGCGAATTTCCTTTCCAGAAAGTATGAGTATGAGGCTGACGCCTTTGCCGTTTCCACTTACGGGAAGCCGGAGGCGATGATAAACGGTTTAAAAAAACTTAGCGTCGATAATTTAGCGAATCTTACACCGCACCCTTTACATATTTTTTTAAATTACAGCCATCCGCCGGTCTTACAGCGCATTATGGCTATTAGGGAAAAACAAATATGACTAAATGTATAAATTGCGCAAAAGAATCACGGCTTATTTCCCAGACATTGGGCGTCTGCCTGGACTGCATCCGGAAAGACTACGGGAAGGCCTCTGAACATATTCAAAAGACGCATAGTGCGATAAGAAAGACTTTCGGCCTGCCGGACAAACCGCCTAAAGGCTGGAGCGGGGCAAGTTGTGAAATATGCGTAAATAAATGCAATATCCCCCCGGGCGGAAAAGGCTACTGCGGCATTAGAGAGAATGAAAGAGGCAAGATATCAGGCCCTACAGAGGACATGGCCTATATCACCTATTACCATGATCAGCTTCCCACTAATTGCGTGGCGGGATGGGCGTGTCCGGGGGGTACCGGTTCAGGCTATCCCGAATTTTGTCATAAGAAAAGCGCGGAAATAGGGTATAAAAACCTGGCCGTATTTTATTTGGGGTGTTCCCTTAACTGCCTTTTCTGCCAGAACTTTCATTTCAGGGAGGAACTGCAAAACCCTCCTGCCGTAAGCTCTGATACATTGCTTAAAGCTGTCGATGAACTTACCTCGTGTATATGTTATTTCGGAGGAGACCCGTCGCCGCAATTGCCTCATTCTATAGCATTTTCCCGACGGGCGCTCGATTTAAAAAAGGGCGATATCTTACGGATCTGCTGGGAAACGAACGGGACAATGGATCCCAAGCTGTTAAGTGAAGTCATGGATATAGCCCTTACCTCCGGAGGATGCGTTAAATTTGACCTTAAGGCCTATAGTAAAGATCTCAATATAGCACTTTGCGGTATTACTAATAAAAGGACTCTGGATAATTTTAGCCTGGCATCCAAGTACGTCATGAAGAGAAAGGTGCCACCGGTCCTTACTGCCAGTACTCTGCTTGTGCCAGGTTATATCGATAGAGAGGAAGTTTATAATATATCGAGATTTATAGCCGGCCATGATCCGGATATACCTTATTCACTGCTGGGATTTGGGCCTGACTTCTTTATGCGAGACCTGCCATTCACCTCAAAGAGGCACGCGGACGAATGCGCTGCCGCCGCGCGTGAAGCCGGACTGACCAATGTCAACATTGGTAATTATAATCTGTTAGGCATAGAATATTAGTGAGATAAGAAGTGAAAATAGTTATTCAGCGCGTAAAGAGAGCAAAGATCAGTGTTGATAGCCGCCTGGTCAGTGAGATCAAACGCGGATTGCTTGTTCTTGTGGGTATAGGCAGGGATGATCAAGCCGGGCAGCTTGATAAGATGGCAAGGAAAGTAGTAAACCTGCGCATATTCGAGGATGCGCAAGGCAAGATGAACCTGAATGTAAAACAGGCCGGGGGTGAGATCTTAAGCGTTCCTCAGTTCACTCTTTACGCGGACACAAGCAGAGGGAACAGGCCGGGTTTTGAATTATCCGCTGATCCGGGTATCGCTGAAGAATCCTGGATGCGTTTCAACGCGCTATTGAAAGAGAACGGCGTGGAAGTGAAATATGGTGTATTCGGCGCTCATATGGAAGTAGAGCTTATAAATGACGGCCCTGTAACCATCATTATATGAGTATTTAGCTTAATATAACAATATAATAACATATATGGCTTGACAAATGAGGTTTTGCTGTTAAAATATCTGTACCTAACTTTATATCAAAAAGGCTGTTATGGACGTTCAAGAAAAATGGGAAAAGGCGCTGGAGAAGACCGAGATCATAAGGCCTCGCATTCAGGAGCTTTACACGTTTTCTCACACTGATATTCCTTACATATTTCTTTCGGAATCATCTATAAATATAGGGGATACTGTAGTGCGAAAAGGAACTGTGACTGTTGATAAACCGTCCCTGATACTTCCGCCGGGCATGCCTAAGTTCGAAGGATTTGACTTTGAGAAAGAAAGGGAGGTTACTGACGACATCGTAGCGAATTTTCTTCTTGTCAGAGGCCTGAAATTTCCTTCTTTGAATTATAGCAACAAAACTTATTCACTCGATCTTTTTGAAGGCCGCCTTTCGAAAGCCATCGAACAGTTTCGCGATAAGATGCAGCGTGAGGAGGATGTGCTGACAGGCTTGATAGTCGGGCCCGAGGACTGCTGGCAGTTCTCCATCCTTGTTTTCATATGTACGCAGGTCATGAGATCCGCAGACGGCGATATAAGAAGGTTGATGGAGCAGTTCAGGAAAAAAAGCGAGAGCTGATCATTTTCCGGCGGACCCCCACTATGATCAAAGAACTTGTTAAAAAAAATAGAAGCTATCGCCGCTTTTATCAAAATGAACAGGTCGATAGGGAGACTCTTAAAGAACTGGTCGAGCTGGCAGGGCTTTCTCCTTCTGCATCTAATCTTCAGCCGTTAAAATATATACTTTCATGCGATGCGGAAAAGAATTCCGTTATATTTCCTTTTCTTGCCTGGGCCGGATATTTAAAAGATTGGCCCGGTCCGGAAGAAGGGGAGAGGCCGTCAGCTTATATTGTGATCCTGGGCGATACGGATATAAGAAATCCCTTTGAGTGCGATCACGGGATAGCGGCGCAGAGCATGCTTCTTGGCGCGGTTGAAAAAGGCCTTGGTGGCTGCATGCTGGGATCGATAAACCGTGACGGATTGAGGGATGCCCTGAAGATAACGGAACGTTTTGAGATACTTCTTGTTCTGGCTATCGGCAGGCCGAAAGAAGTGGTTGTGCTTGACGCGGTGGATCAGTCGGGAGGCATCAAGTACTGGCGTGACGCCGAGGGTAAGCATCATGTACCAAAACGTAAGCTCGAAGACATTATTGTAGATTTTTAGACGCGCCTGCGACCGAGGACGACTGCCCGCCTCTGGCGGGCGAGTCCGAGGAAGTGCCGCGTCTAACGAGACGCGGCTCCCCCACTACGGGGGACCTGCGTGCGAAGAGTCTCAAAGACGCGCCTGTAGCTCAGATGGATAGAGCGACTGGCTTCGAACCAGTAGGCCGCAGGTTCGACCCCTGCCAGGCGCGCCACTATATCGTTCGGGCTTCGGGGCAAAAAGTTGGACATTTCACATATGTTACATGTGTTCTCGAATCGTTTGTTATTTCTCGAGAGGCGCTTATAATTCGTTTATCGTATATCGTTGATCGTTTATCGTTTTTGTTGATGAGCATCACAGGATTTGTACGATTGACGATAAACGATAGACGATTAACGATATGCGAACAACCAAGGAGCTGTAACGTTACGTTTCATTTTTTTGATTTTTTACGGAATTGCTTTATAGCGAGGAAGCGGGCAGGCCAGGAAAGCGGGCCAGCCCGCCGAAGTTTGTTTCGTAAGAATAGCAGGAGTAAAACGAAGGCGGGCGTGGCGGAACTGGCAGACGCGCATGGCTTAGGACCATGTGGAGAAATCCTTGGGGGTTCAAGTCCCTCCGCCCGCACCAGCTTATGCTATTTTTCTTGAAATATTACGCTTGTATGATAAAATAAACATCTATCTTTGATAAGTTAAAAGTGCCCGCATAGCTCAATTGGTAGAGCAAGACACTCTTAATGTCGAGGTTCTAGGTTCGATTCCTAGTGCGGGTACCAGATATTAGTAGGTTTTAGGTGATAGGTAGTAGGTTATAGGTTTTTAGGAAAGAAATTTAAACCTACAACCTATAACCTACTACCTAACATATGATTTTTTAAAGCTATAATGCGGGAGTAGCTCAGTTGGTAGAGCATCACGTTGCCAACGTGAATGTCGCCGGTTCGAGCCCGGTCTCCCGCTCCAATTTTTCGCGTGCGAAAAATTGTCCTGAAGGCGCGGCGTGCAGGAGCGCCTGAAGGGCCACAAATTCGCGAAGCGTAAATATGTCCCGAGGATCCACATTTTTATTTTTATTAACAGCAATTATAAATTTAAACAGGCGAAAGGAGATAGTATACTAACATGAAAATAATGGATTTTCTTTCCAGGAAGGCCGTGATTGATAACCTTAAGTCAACGAACAAAGAAGGGGTAATACGGGAACTCATTGATTCCCTTTCTAAGGCGGGCGCTATCAAGGCTAAAAAAGATGAAATAGTTAAGATCCTGATGGCAAGAGAGGCCTTAGGCTCAACCGGTATAGGCCAGGGCGTAGGAATACCTCACGGTAAATCCTCTGCGATAAAGAGCCTCGTAGCGGCTTTTGGCTTATCCAGGGATGGAATAGACTTCGAATCTCTGGACGGCGAACCCGCTCACATCTTTTTCCTGATATTGGCGCCGGAGGATTCGGCAGGCCCGCATCTTAAAGCTTTAGCGCGTATATCCCGCCTTTTAAGAGATAAACACATCAGGGAATTATTAAAGAAGGCCCACAGTGAGAAAGATATAGTAAAAATCATAACCGAAGAAGACAGTAAAAAACATTAATTAGTGCTGAGTCGGGAGTTGGGAGTCAAGAAACTTCCACACTCAAGACTCAGAACTCAGGACTCATAACTAAATATGAAAAAACTCAAATGGCTTATTCCGGGAATGGGGGTTAAAAGATGGATATTTCTTTTGATATTGAGCGTGATCCTCACATCCATGGGTTCGGTCTTTATCATTGTTGAAAAAAACCCGGACACAAGATTAGGCGCCAGCCTTGTGATCATTGCGGGCATCGTGGGCGTTATCACAAGCGTCAGGAAGATGGTAAAAACCATTGTCGGAGTTTTTTTGCCGGACCGTGAATCCGAGCTTGTTGATATCATATATCAAAAGAGATATCTGGAGCGTGGTTCTAATGTAGTAGTGATCGGCGGAGGAACCGGCCTTTCGGTCCTCCTTCACGGGCTTAAAGATTATACCAGCAACATCACGGCCATAGTAACGGTCGCTGACGACGGCGGCTCATCCGGAAAACTGCGCGAGGAGTTCAATGTTCTCCCGCCCGGCGACATAAGGAGCTGCCTTGTGGCTTTAGCGGACGCGGAACCTCTGATGAGCAAGCTTTTTCAATTCCGTTTTACGGAAGGGGAGCATTTAAAAGGCCATAGTTTTGGAAATCTTTTTATAACGGCCATGTCCAAAGTAACCGGAGATTTTGAACAGGCCGTGAGGGAATCCAGTAAGGTACTTGCTATACGCGGGAAGGTAATACCGTCAACCCTATCAAAAATAATGCTTGTCGCCGAATACCAGAACGGTGAGGTGGCCAGAGGTGAAAGCAATATTCCGGGGAAAAAGACACCGATAAAAAAAGTTTTTCTTGAACCGAAAGAATGTGAAGCCACGGGAGCGGCGCTTGAGGCTATAAGAGAAGCTGATATTATCATCCTTGGCCCCGGCAGCTTATATACCAGCATTATTCCTAATCTTTTGATAAATGGCATCTACCAGGAGGTATCAAGAAGCAAGGTACTCAAGATATATATTTGCAACGTAATGACTCAGGCCGGCGAGACAGACGGTTATAAGGCGAGTGACCATATCAAGGCAATAGTGCACCACACGACAACCGATATTATAAATACCTGTATCATAAATACAGCCGGTGTGCCCGGCGGCCTTTTAGAAAAATATAAAGAAGAAAGATCCGGGCCGGTCGAGCCCGACAGGGATAAAATACGTAAAATGGGTTACAAGGTCATAGGCGCTAACGTCATAGACGCCAAGGATGTCGTCAGGCACGACCCGCATAAATTATCGCGGATAATAATGAATCTTATAGGGGAATATACCCGGCGAGGCAGTATTTAATATGATCATAGAGAAAAAAGTCGTGATAAATAATAGGATGGGACTCCACGCGAGGCCTGCGGCTATGTTTGTGCAGATAGCTAATAAATTCGATTGCGATATCATGATCAAGCGCGGCAATCAGAAAGTCAACGGCAAATCAATAATGGGCATTCTCACTCTGGCTGCGAACAAGGGAGCCAAGGTATTGCTAAGAGCGGAGGGTCCGGATTCTGAGGTTGCTATTGCTAAGCTGGAAAAGCTGCTTTCCGGAGAACTTGACGATGTTCTATTTAAAGAGATCATTCCCAGGACAAAAAAAGACGTATCGCGTAAAGGCGGCCTGATATCCGCGGAAGAGAAGGAAAAAAAGGAAGAGGATAATGGGTGAGACTATACTAAAGGGAATACCGGCAGCGCCGGGCATAACAATAGGAAAGGCCTATCTCCTGGACAGTGAGGACTTTACCATCTCCAAAAGGCATATTACCGAAAAAGGCCTGCCCGATGAGATCAATAGATTTCAGGATGCCCTTATCAAAACAAGAAATGAGATCCTTAAGATAAAAGATAAGATCTCCAAAGATATGGGTGTAGAGCACGGAGAGATCTTTAGCGCCCACCTCCTTGTCCTGGAAGATAGTATGCTTATCGAGGAAGTCATCACCAAGATGAAGAAAGATAAGATAGGTGTAGAGTATGTTTTTCTGGAGGTGCTGAGAAAATATATAAAGACTTTTTCGAAAATGGACGATGAATATCTGAGAGAGCGTATAAGCGATATCAACGATGTAGGCAAAAGGATACTGCGCAATCTTCTAGGGGCGAAGCAGATGTTATTAGCAGATCTAAAAGAGAAGGTGATAATAATCTCTTATGACCTGTCCCCGTCTGATACGGCCGTAATGCACAGGAAGAATGTAATAGGCTTCGCTACGGATATCGGAGGCCGGACCTCACATACCGCCATTATGGCAAAGGCCCTTGAGATAACCGCCGTTGTAGGCCTGGAGAAGATAACCAAGGTGGTAAAAAACGGCGATATTCTGGTGATCGACGGAAACCGAGGCCTGGTCATAGCGGAACCTCAAAAAAAGACTTTAGATAAATATCATGCTGAAAAAAAGAAATATGAAAAGCTCGAAAGAGAGCTGATGACCCTGAAAAATCTTCCGTGCGAGACTCTTGACGGCCACAGGATAGAATTGTCCGCAAATATCGAGATGCCGGAAGAGATCGCTTCAGTGCTAAGGCACGGCGCCGACGGGATAGGGCTTTATCGCAGCGAGTTCTTCTACATCAACAGAGGGGACCTGCCGGATGAAGAGGAGCAATTCAAGGCATATGCGGAAGTGGCTAAAAAAATGGCCCCGAAACCCGTCATCATAAGAACGCTTGATCTGGGAGGGGATAAATTTCTTTCGCAACTGGAGATACCCAGAGAGATGAATCCTTTTATGGGTTGGCGCGCTATAAGGTTCTGCCTGGCCAGACCGAATATATTCAAGGTCCAGTTAAGAGCTATTCTGAGGGCTTCCGCTTTTGGGAATCTCAAGATCATGTATCCGATGATATCAGGCATAGAGGAGCTGAAACAGGCAAACGCTATTCTTGACGAGGTGAAAAGCGAGCTGAAAAAAAAGAAGATCCCTTTCTCCCAAGATGTAGAAGTAGGGGCGATGATAGAGATACCGTCAGCTGCTTTGACGAGTGACATAATGGCTAAAGAAGCGGATTTCTTTTCAATCGGAACAAACGACCTTATACAATATGCGCTTGCCGTTGACAGGGTCAATGAGAAGATAGCGTATTTATACGAGCCGGCCCATCCGGCAGTTCTCCGCCTTATAAAATTTATAATCGACAGTGCCCATAAAGAGGGCATATGGGTCGGGATGTGCGGTGAAATGGCTGGAGATCCTGCCCTGACAGTGATATTGCTTGGCCTTGGTCTGGACGAATTCAGCACTTCCCCTATACTCCTGCCGGAAGTAAAGATGATAATCAGGGCGTTTAAGCTTTCGGAAGCAAAGAAACTGGCCAAAAAAGCGCTGACTTTTCAAACCGGAAAAGAAATAGAGGAATTCGCGCGTGAAAAATTAAAGGAAGTGCTGCCGGAATTAGTCATAGGAAGGGCGTAAAGGATGAAAAACATATTAGCTGATGTCGCGAATATTAAGGAATTGGATAAAAGTAATATGCTTGGCTTGCTCATCGGGTTTGATGAGCAGTGCAAGGAAGCCGTAAGCATAGGTAAGCAGTTTGAGCCCTCAGGCATATCCGGAAACGGCGTGAAGAATATAGTTTTTACCGGCTTGGGTGGATCCGCTATAGGCGCGGATCTGATCAGGTCTTATACCGCGGATGAGATGAAAGTGCCTATAATCGTTAATCGTGATTATACTATACCTAATTTCATTGACAAAGATACGTTGCTCTTTGCCGCCAGCTACTCCGGGAATACTGAGGAGACATTGAGCGCCTATGATAAGGCCAGGGAAAAAAAGGCCAGGATCCTGGCTATAAGTTCAGACGGAAAGCTCCAGAAGGCCGCGAAAAGCGACGGGATCCCTTTTATTAAGATTCCCGCAGGAATACCGCCGAGGTGTGCCCTGGGATATTCATTCATACCGCCGCTTTTAACCCTTGGTAAGCTCGGTTTTATTAAAAACAAAGAAAGCGAGATCGCAGAGGCTATAGAAGTCCTGGGGTCACTAAAAAGCGAACTGGGTATTGAAAGTCCCCCCGATCAGAATATTGCCAAGAAAGTGGCGCTGGCGCTGAAAGGCAAGTTTCCTATTATATACGGCGCAAACGTCAATTTTGATATTGCGGTGACCAGGATGAGGGGGGAGCTGGCCGAGAATTCAAAACAGCTCGCTTCAAGCCATGTTTTTCCTGAGATGAATCACAATGAGATAGTTGGCTGGGACTTCCCGGCTGAACTCATGAGGGAGTTTGTCGTTTTATTTTTACGTGACAGCGGAGACCATAAAAGAGTAGCCAAGCGCATGGATATCACGAAAGACATCCTGGGTGAGAAGGGTGTCAAAATAATCGATATAAATTCCAGAGGGAAGGGCCTGCTCGGCAGAATAATGTCCCTTGTCTTCATAGGCGATGTGATAAGTTTTTATCTGGCCATTCTGAATGGTATAGATCCGACGCCTGTGGATAAAGTAACATATCTGAAAAATGAATTAGCAAAGGAACCGTTATGAAAGCTTTAATATTAGCGGCCGGTTACGCTACAAGGCTTTATCCATTGACTGTCAATACACCTAAGCCGCTTTTACCGGTCAGCGGCAGGCCCATGATCGATTATATAATGGATAAGCTTGAGCCACTTGAGGAAATAAAAGAAGTATATATTGTCACTAACAGCAGGTTTTATAAACAGTTTGAAGATTGGAAGGCAAACCACTCAAGCTCGAAGAAGATATCGGTAATAAACGATAAGACGCTTACAAACGACGACAGGCTTGGCGCTATCGGCGATATCCAGCTCTTTCTGGATGAGGCAAAGGTGGATGAGGACCTTCTGGTCATAGCCGGAGACAACCTGTTCGCCTTCAAGATGAAGGATTTTATCAGTTTCGCAATGAAAAACACGCCCAATTTCAGTATCGCGCTGCATAACATCGCATCTGTTGAGGAAGCGAAGAGGTACGGCGTTGTAAATATAGATGACCGGAATAAACTGCTAAAGTTTACAGAAAAGCCTGTCGAGCCCGAATCCACTCTTGTCGCAATATGCCTTTACTATTTTCCTAAAGAGAAGATTTCAAGGGTATCCGAGTACCTTAAGCAGTCCAGGAACAAAGACGCCCCCGGAAATTACATAAACTGGCTTGTTCAAAATGATAACGTATACGGCTTTATTTTTGATGATCAATGGTACGATATAGGGGATAAGGGGACTTACGAAAGTATAAAAGATACGTACAAAGGATAGGTCTTAGGTCGCTAGGTTTAAAAAAAAGGAGGAAAGAGAATGTCGAAGGCGAAAAGTAAGCATCTTTTTACATCAGAGAGTGTGACAGAAGGCCATCCCGATAAAATTTGCGATCAGATATCAGATGGGATACTGGACGCTATTTATGAGAAGGATCCGAACGGCAGAGTGGCGTGTGAGACCATGGTGACAACAGGACTTGTTTTCGTCACCGGAGAGATCACTACCTCTACTTATGTAGAGATACCTAAGATAATCAGGCGAACGATAAAGGATATAGGTTATTCAGACCCGGCCTATGGTTTTGACTATATGACCTGCGGTGTGATCACCTCTATCCAGGAACAGTCGTCAAACATCGCCCAGGGCGTGGACACCGGCGGCGCCGGAGACCAGGGTATGATGTTCGGTTATGCTACGGATGAGACACCCGAGTATATGCCCATGCCGATAGTGCTTGCCCACAAACTGACGCGCAGGCTTGCGGAGATACGAAAGAATAACCTTGTAGATTATCTCCGCCCGGACGGAAAATCTCAGGTGACTATCGGATATGACGGCGGCATGCCGAAGACGATAGAAACCATAGTATTGAGCGCCCACCATGATCCTGAAGCCAAGATGGACAGAATAAAGAGCGATCTGAAAAAGCTGGTAATAGACCATGTTATGCCGAAGAAGATGATGAGAAAGAGCACGAAAATATATATAAATCCGACCGGAAAGTTCGCAGTAGGCGGGCCGCAGGCTGATAGCGGTGTTACAGGGAGAAAGATCATAGTGGATACTTACGGCGGAGTAGGCTCCCATGGCGGCGGCTGCTTCTCCGGCAAGGATCCGACAAAAGTCGATAGATCGGCCTCATATATGGCCAGGTATGTCGCGAAGAACATTGTTGCCGCTAAACTGGCAAAGAAATGCGAGATACAGGTCGCGTATGCGATAGGGGTGGCTGAACCTGTAAGCGTAATGGTCAACTCCTACGGGACAGGTAGATTTTCCGATGAAAAACTTGCGAGACTTGTGGCGGATGTGTTTGATCTGAGGCCAAAGGCTATTATAGAGCAATTGAAGCTGAGAAGGCCCATATACAAAAGGACAGCCAGTTACGGCCATTTTGGAAGAATGGAAGAGGGTTTCACATGGGAGCAGCTTGACAGGGCGGCGGAATTAGAGAAGAAAGCGAGGAAGAGATAATAAATGAAATACGATATCAAAGATGCCAAACTGGCGAATAAGGGAAAGCTGAGAATGGAATGGGCAATGGAATACATGCCCGTTTTAAAAATGATCATGAATAGATTTAAAAAAGAGAAGCCTTTGAAGGGGACTAGAGTCGCGTGTTGCCTTCACGTTACAACGGAAACAGCAAATCTTATGCTGGCGCTAAAGGCCGGCGGCGCGAATGTGACATTATGCGCTTCGAATCCATTGAGTACGCAGGATGATGTTGCCGCGTCATTGGTAAAGGATTACAATATACCTGTCTACGCGATCAAAGGCGAGAACGAAAAGACATATTACCAGCATATCAATAAGCTTCTGGATTTAAAACCGCAGATAACAATGGATGACGGAGCGGATCTGGTCTCAGCTATACATATGAAGAGAAGGGATCTTGCCGCGGGCGTTTTGGGAGGCAGCGAAGAGACGACGACAGGCGTGATCAGGCTCCGAAGCCTTGAGAAAAGCGGCAAGCTGCTTTTTCCTATGATAGCCGTAAATGATGCCGACACAAAACATCTGTTTGACAATAGATACGGTACGGGACAGTCTACGATAGACGGTATCTTGCGCGCGACTAATATTTTAATGGCAGGCTCAAAATTTGTTGTATGTGGATATGGATGGTGCGGAAGAGGTGTAGCTATGCGTGCCAGGGGTATGGGCGCGATAGTATACATTTGTGAAACAGATCCATTGCGGGGTTTGGAAGCGGTAATGGACGGCTATGAAGTCCTTCCTATTAAGGAAGCCGCCAAGATAGCTGACGTAATTGTCACATTGACAGGTGATACAGGTGTTATTAGAGGGGAACATTTCAAATTGATGAAAAACGGCGCGATTATAGCTAATTCCGGCCACTTTAATGTTGAGATAGATATCCCCGCGCTTGAGCAGCTTTCCAGCAAGAAAAGACGCATCAGGGAATTTGTGGATGAATATGCGTTAAAGAACGGAAAGAAAATATATCTTTTGGGTGAGGGAAGGCTGGTCAATCTGGCAGCCGCGGAAGGCCATCCGGCAAGCGTCATGGATATGAGCTTTGCCGACCAGGCGCTGAGCGCTGAATTCGTAAAGAAAAATGCTTCCGACCTCAGAAAAAAGGTATATGATGTGCCCAAGGAAATAGATAAGGAAGTAGCGCGGCTTAAATTGAAGACAATGGGCATCAGGATAGATACATTGACGGAAGAACAGAAAAAGTATCTGGAAAGCTGGGAGATAGGTACATAGATGATCTTCGAAAAAAAGAACAAAAAAAGGATAGCGCTGTTGACAAGCGGCGGTGATGCCCCCGGCATGAATGCCTCTATCCGGAGCGTTGTGAGGGCCGCGGTATATAACGGACTTGATGTTTTCGGGGTATATAGGGGTTTCGCGGGCCTTATCGACGGCGAGATGAAGCAGCTTAATGCCCGCAGCGTAAGTAACATCATCACCGAAGGCGGGACGATCCTGAAGACTTCAAGATGCCCGGGATTCATGACTCGTGAAGGCCAGAAAAAAGCGGTCGCCCAGCTAAAAAAACACAAAATAGATTGCCTTATCGTAATAGGAGGCAATGGCTCTTTTCACGGTGCCCAAGCGCTGGGGAGCGTTTGGGGCATTGATGTAATAGGTATTCCCGGAACAATTGATAACGATCTTAACGGGACTGATTATACGTTGGGCGCGGACACGGCTGTTAATACAGCGCTTCAGGCCATAGATAAGATCAGAGATACCGTGCATAGTATGGAGCGGATCTTTATCGTAGAAGTCATGGGACGCCATGAAGGTTTCATCGCGATAAGATGCGGCCTTACGGGCGGAGCCGAGGATATAGTAGTTCCGGAGATAGAATATGATATCAACAGTATGTGTGATGATATCCGAAAAGGCCGCGAAAAGGGCAAGATGAACTGGATCATAGTAGTCGCGGAAGGCGTGACGACGGCTGAAGATTTCGCGGAAAAGATAAGAGGGAACACAGGCTTCGAGGTCAGGTCAATAACACTTGGCCACATCCAGAGAGGCGGTTCACCTACTGCCATGGACAGGTTGCTTGGCCTTCGTTTCGGCGCGGCGGCGGTTGATGCCTTTCTCAAGGGCGAGAAAGGAAAGATGGTCGGCGTAGAGGCGGATGAGATCGTACTCACAAGCTTTGAATTGGCCTGCGAAAAATGCGAAAAAAAGATGAATCTGGACAGAGAACTGCTAAAATTGACCAGGATGCTGGCAATATAATAAAACCAGGAGGAGGACATGTCGTTAGAAAAGGTACTGAAAAAGAGAACGCAGAATACTATTGATAAGTTCGGCAAAGATAATAAGCTCGCCCTTATCTCAGGCCATGATATCTTTAGCGCGCTGAGGGACGATAAAGTGATAATCATGACCTGCAATATCAGGATCAAGCACGCGGTCCCCGGTATTATGCGCGCGGCTGATGAGCTTGATGCGATAGTCGGTTATGAGCTTGCAAGATCAGAAGGTAATCTGCAAGGCGGCTATACGGGCCAGACCCCTTATACGTTCGCAGAGATGGTAACGGATTACGCGAATAAGCTTAATTTCCAAAAACCGTTTTTCATACACGCCGATCACACTACGGTGCGCAATACAAAACCCGAGGAATATGCCGTAGCTGAGGCGATCATAAAAGCCGCTATAGAAGCCGGTTATACATCCGTATCGATAGACGCCTCACATAATGAGGTAAATGATAATATAGCTATATCGTCAAAGCTTGGAAAGATGGTCCAGGATGCCCGTCTCGGCCTTGAAGTGGAGATAGGCGAGATAAAGTTATTAAAAGAAGGCGGAGCGCTCTCAACTGTGGAGGAGTCCATAGAGTTTATTGAAGGCCTAAAGAAGAATAATGTTACACCTGACCTGCTCGCGATAAACAACGGATCTAAGCACGGAAATTACGCGCCCGGAGAGGAAGTGACTATAGACCTCAAGAGAACGGGCGAGATATATGAAGCTATAAAGGAATACGGGGTATGCGTAGCTCAGCACGGAATAACCGGAACGCCGCTCGAGCTTGTAGGCCAATTTGCGGACTACGGCATCAGAAAAGGTAATGTAGGGACCGAGTGGCAGAATGTTGTCCACAAACATCTGCCGCAGGAGCTTATGGACGATATGAAAAAGTGGTGCGCTGAGAACAACCAGGATATAAAGAAAGCCACAAAGCCGTTTAAAGAGAGGATAGACAATATCCCTGAAGAGAGCAAAAAGGCAATAGAGGAAGATGCCTATGGCAGGGCAAAAGCCTATATTCAGGCACTCAGAGCAGAAGGAACAGCAAGCAAGGTTGTGAAGGCGCTGGCAAAGTAGCATTTGTTAGATATTAAAATAGCCAGATGTTAGAATAAAAAAAGCTAGATATGTGATATTGACAGAGCGTCTCTTGTAGGGTATACTTATATTGTCCTTATAAGAGGCGCTTTTATTTTGTAGAGTTATTTAACGATTTAAAAAAGTTTTTTTGCAAGTGCTATGTATGTCGCTTGATTTCGGAGGTATTTGATGAAGCGGATACGTAATAAGATATTGCTACTAATGGCGATAATAAGTATCGCAGTAGGAATTTCTCTGCCTGCTATGGCAGCAATATTGTCTCCCGCTGTTGCGCTGAGCTATAGCACAGGCCAGGATGATCCGCTTGATTTGGAGATCTCCCATGACCGCGCCTATATTGCCGCTGGTGACTCAGGTATCCATATCGTAAATACTAATAATTTGCGTCTCATAAGTATTATTAGCACTAAAGGATCTGCCGAAGCCGTGTTCGTCAATGGCGGATACGCCTATGTTGCGTGCGGCGAGGCCGGATTGGAGATAATAGATCTTCAAAGTCCGCACCTGGAGCATGTAATTAGCGATACGCCGGGTTACGCGAAGGATATCTCCGTTTATGGCGATTACGCATATGTCGCTGATGCCTACGCGGGTCTTCAGATAATCGACGTCTCCGACAAAAAAAATCCTGTTCTCGTGAGGGAGTTTTTCTATGACGATAATGATCAAACAGTTGAGCGGGCTACAAGGCACATGAAAGACACTGAAGTGTGCGGTGTATTTGTTTCGTGGCCTTATGTTTACCTGGTGGTCCAAAATACCGGAAATGAAGCAAAGTTCGGAGGCGGCCTGAGGGTGCTTGGAGTAACAGATCCTCTTGCTGTCGAATTGAGCGTTTTAAATCCGGATGAGGCCGTACCGGATGTTTATTCTGTGCGTGGCCGGGCTACAAGCGTATATGTCATAAATAATACAGCCTACCTCACTTCCTATGATCCTTCGAACGGGACTTCTTTTCTTCGCCGGATAGACGTAAGCGATCCTTCTGCGCCTTCGCGACCCTCATCGCAGCCCTATGAGTTTCCGGTAAACGGTAACGCTATGGATGTGTATGTTATAGATTCTACGGCATATGTGGCAGCCTATCACGGAGGCCTTCACATAATCGGCACAAGTGCATCAGGCTTAATTGATATTATTAAAACCGAAGGATCGGCCATAAGCGTACGCATAGTCGATGATATGCCCTATGTTTGCCAGGGGGCAGCCGGCAGCTTTGCCGGGCTTATAGCGTACGGACAAGCCGGCACAGGAGACCTTAACGCGGATTCCGAAGTAGATCTCGAGGATTACGCTATCTTAGCCGATTCATGGCAAAAAAATGCGGTGGATATGTATTTTAACCCTGCCGCGGACATAGATAAAGACGGTGATGTGGATATAGCTGACTACAAAATATTTATCATCGCGCTCAGGGGATCCAATCCGAACGACCTCGGAGATTTTAACGGAGATGGACTGGTCAATCTGGCAGATGCGGAATATTTTTCAGTTTCGTTCGAGAAGGGTATAGGCATGCCGGACTTTAATCCTTACGCGGATCTTGACGAAGATCCTGACGGAATGGTGCTGGGCTCTGATTCCGCCATATTTATAGAATACTGGAGGCCAAAACAGCCGCAGGATTTCAGCATGGAAGCGTATTCTTCGAGTGAAGTGTTATATTCCTGGAGCGAGGTACCTAACGCGGATTATTATACGCCTAAGGTCATGGATGAGGCCGGGCAATTTAAAGCGCTGCTGGACGAAAACGGTAAAAAAATTACAGTTCCTCACGGGCAGACGACCTATCTTCTGGATGGGCTGGATCCTTCGACTGATGTACTTGGCGTAGTAACCGCGGAAAACGGCGGTGGTGAATCAGCGGATTCGTACCCTGCGGGTACGCGAACAGCTGCCCTGACAAATATGCCTCCTGTGATATCGGATGCCTTGCCTGCCCATAAAGCGATCGTGCAGGGAAAGGATTCATTTGAGCCTATCGACCTTAAGCAATATGTAGTTGACGATAATACCGAAGCCGCTGATATAATCTGGGAACCCAGGTCGGATTCATTTTCTTCGGTGCTTAATGTTTCCATAGATGACGATAACATCGCCATAGTCAGCCTGAACAATACCGGTTTTACCGGTTCCGAGACTATAGAGCTTACCGCGATAGATGACGATCACCTGGAGTCAGAACCAAGGCAGATCACCTTCACTATCGGCACTTTAGATGCCGATTCAAGCGCGATTCAGGCCTTGATCGGTGAAGCTCAGATAAATGATGTTGTGGATGTGCCGGCCGGCATATATACATTTAGCTCAAACCTTCTTATAGAGCAAAATATACATTTGAGGGGCACGGGAGCCGATAGCACTATTTTTGAACTTGGCGACTATTGTATAGATATTATGATGCCTCAAGGCTACGACGGTTTTTATACTTATAGAACCCCAGGAAGAATTAATCCTTTGACTAATGTGACCCTGGAAGGCATAACGATAAGAGGCGGGAGAAGGTGTCCTTCCGAATCCAGGAGATGGGTCCAGGAAGGTTATGGTATGACTGGTTACGGCGGAGGCCACTGGGAGACTATAAAATATCCGTACGGCAAGGCCCCTGTACACAACTATTCAAGAAAACTTACTGTTTATAATTGTAAGATCATAGACAACAGGGGGAAGAAGGCGTCAGCCATATACACAGGAGTGAACACACAGCTTGATATAATAAACAGCCTTATTTATGATAATGAACACCCGCCGTCTTCGATCACTGTGAGAGCAAGAAGAGGAAACGAAAGCCGGCCATTGATGCAGAGGTTGGACGGAGCGATTTATGTAGATAGATATGCTAAACTTAGAGTAGTCAGCTCCACTATAGCGGGCAACGGCGATGGGCTGGGCTATAATAACAGACTCTACGGGGCAATAGCTAAGGACATGTATGCGACCGTATCTATAGTGAACTCCATTCTGTGGGGCAACGGAACAAGGGGGCAGGAACTTTCCTGCGACAAGTGGAGCATGCCGGGAGTCCATATTGGTAAGACTGTTTTAGACCCTGATTTTGACATCAACGGAAGGCTGGATGATTTTTGCACAAAAGACAGGATATACAGCGTAAATCCGCCGTTTATAGACGGCAGCATGAACACAAGAGATGACTGGTATAGTTCATACGGCGCCGGCTCAAGATTCTAATCATTTATTTATGCCGGACTATAAGAGCAAGCCCTATAAACGCGAAAATTATATTGGTCAGCCACGCGCATAAAAAGGGATGAAGAAAACCCGCCTTTCCCATAGCGAGTGAGACCGTCATGACAGTGTAGTAAGCAAGTACAAGCCCCACGCTAATAGCAATCCCGAATAAAACGCCGCCTTTTCTTGTGTGAACCAACGCGAAAGGCGAGGCGATCATTATCACTATCAGGCTTACAAAAGGAAACGCGATCTTCTGATTGAGCGCGACTTTTAAGCCGCGTATGGTGGGACCCTTCTCAAAAGATAGCCGCTTAATATATTCCTTTAATTCCGCATAGCTCATAAACTCAAAGCTCATAAAATTGGACTGATGCCGTCTCTTTTTGAAATCAATGGGAGCTTCTTCTATATCAAGCACTGTTTCTTCAAAGAACATAGGCTCTCCGACAATGCGCCCATCAGGATTGAGATTGTAAAACATGACGTCTTCCCCGATCCATTTTTCCTTTTTCCACTCGGCAGCGCGAGCAGTCATCTTTGAGACCACATTTTGATTTGCGTCCTGATTGTGCACGATAAGCTCCATGATCCTGTTGTTATATGTATTGAACTTCCTTACATATATGATCTTATTGCCGTCGCCGTAAAAAGCTATGTTTTCATATATTTTTTCGATCTTTTTTTTATTTCGCTTTGCTGCCTCAAACTTTTCTTCCTTGATAGTGGACGCGTTAATAGTGGCTTGAGGCACAACCCTGTCGTTTATAAGAAAAATAGAGACGCTGATTATGAAGCCCGAGGCGATAAGCGGGGTAAGGATGCGCAGCAGGCTTATGCCGCTTGCCTGCATAGCGACTATCTCATTATACCTGTTAAGGGTTCCCATGGAAAACATTATCGATATCATGACCGCTATGGGCGCCATTTGAACGATGATGAGCGGTATGAAATTCAGATAGTAGGGTAGTAAGAAACGCAGGTCTATTTTATTCTCTATCATCTCATTCAGATTATCAAGTAGATCTATCACCACGTATAGCATGACAAAGACAAGAAGGCAGAAGAGGAATGGGCGGATAAAGTGCCTTAGCAGATATCTGTCTATTATCCTCATTTATTTTCTCACAGTGATATGCATCAGGATCACCCCGATGGATATTAGTATGATATTAGCGAACCACATAGCGAGCCAGATCGGGATAATATTTTTTGTGGCAAGTATTTGCCCGAAAGCGAGCAACAGCCAGTATGCTGTAGCCAGGACGAAAGCAAGCCCTATGCCTATGGATTTTTCGCTTCTGCGCGTGGTTATGGCCAGAGGTATCCCTATAAGGACAAACGCGAAGCTCGCAAAGGAACTCGCTATCCTTTTATGGAGCCTCCTGATAAGAGGCTGGGGATCGATGCCTTTCTTTTTAAGCTTCTCGGCGTTGGCAAGAAGCTCGTCAAAAGTCATCTCCTTGTTTTTCTTACCGTGTTCCCGCATAGTGGAATCATCCAGAGTGAGCGTGAGGTAATATGTCCTGAAATTTAATTTATAAAAATGGCTGGGGTTCATGGGATTAGGCTCATCGCTGGTCCCGTCCATCAGCTTCAGCTTAATGGTGTTCTTATCCGCGAGCGATACGAGCTCGCCTCTTTTAGCGATTATTGTCCTTGTAGGTCCATTCTTCTGCGGCTGGTATATCCTTACATTTTTAAAGAAGGTCTTATTCTTATCGAATTTAATATCGTAAATGAAAAGTATGTAATCTTTGAACCCCTTTATGAATGTCCCCGCTTCCAGATAAGCGGCCGGATGGCGTAGGCCGACTTCCTTTAGCAGGATCCTTGCTCTATAATGAGCGGCCGGGACTATTTTATCGTTTAAGGGGATAGACATCACACTCAAGAGGAGGCCTATTATTATGGCGGGCATCGATATTTTGTAAAGATTGATCCCGTTTGCCCGCATGGCAATGATCTCATTATCACTTGACAGTCTGCCAAAAGCGAGTAATACCGAAGTCAGGGCGCTCATAGGTACCGCAAAACTCAAAAGGCGTGGGATAAGATAAACAAAAAGCCGGCCCACATAGATAAGCTCGACACCTTTATTGATGACAAAATCGGCCAGTTTTACGATGTTGCCTATAACAAAGGCAAATGTGATCACCGCGAGGGATAGTATAAGCGGCCCGAGTATTTCTTTTAAAACATAATTTCTTAAGATTCTCATAGCCCTGCCTATTGACTTATCGCAAGCGTAAATACATCTACGGAATTTGCTCCGGCCTTTTTAAGCACTCTGGAGCATTCACTGGCTGTCGCTCCGGTAGTGAAGACATCATCGACAAGCAATACCGAAGCGCCTTTCAGCTGAGACGGGTTTTTGACTTTAAATGCGCCCCTGATGTCATCGAATCTCTTTTTTTTATGTAGTTTTATTTGAGGTCTCCCGAAGCGTACGCGCTCGAGATTACCTTTTAGCGTCGGTATAGCGAATTTACGAGAAAGATAAGCCGATAATATGGCGGACTGATTAAAGGTCCTTTCTCTATGTTTTACCTTATGAAGCGGAACAGGTACGATCCAGTTATAACGCCGCATGTCAATATTGCGCTCGGCAAATCCTGCCATCAGCTCTCCGAACAATCTTTCGAAAGCGAGCCTTGCCGAGTATTTAAACCTGTGTATACACTCACGTATGGATCCGTCATAAGTAGAGACGAAATACGCGGTGTCAAAATAATACTGCTGGGCTCCGTAGCGTTTGCAGAATGGCGGATCATTTAACTTTATATTGCCCATGCAGCAAGGGCATAAAATACTATTGCTTGAGAGATCAAGGCCCTTTCCGCATAACTGGCAGCGCGGAGGATATATAAGACCCATTATACCTTTCGCGATCACGCTTGACGGCCTGGCTGTTGAAATTTTCATTAGGGAATATAATACCATGTGAAGAGCGGTTTGTCAATGTGGCGAAAGGCCGGCCTCGCGATTTGCTTTTCCCCCCTCAGTATGATATAATTTCAATAGTATAATTAACAACAAATTATATTAATGCGCTGATGGTAAATCCTCTAAAAAAAGTAAAGCGGCTTTTCCAGAAGACAAAGAGCGTAAAGCTTTCATCGCCGGCCAAAGACTCTATTCTGGCTCTTATTGTCGGGATAATAGTCGCTGCTGCCGCGGTACTCGGCATTATCCGTAAATTCGAGTTCATATACCTGGATAATATGTTCAGGTTAAGGGGCGAGGGTGCGGTTAATGAGAATATTATCATCGTTGGCATAGACGATAAGTCGCTTGAGATCCTTGGAAGGTGGCCGTGGCCCAGGGAATATCACGCGAGCTTTCTTCAGATCATAAACCAGTATGATCCCAGATTTGTGATATTTGATATACTTTTTCCGGAGACGGATCCGGGGGGTGACGCCGCTTTAGCTTCCGTAGCTCAAGAGGCAAAAAATCTGTATCTGGCATCTTATTTTGTTCTTCGGGAAGGCTCAGAAAGCCTTCCTCCGGAAGTCGATCGTAATGTCCCCAAGCTGCCTTACCTTAGTTATGACCCGGCTGACAAGGACGAGTTTGTAGAAGCCACTGAAATAACCCTGCCCGTAAAACGCCTTGAGGAGGCGGCAAAAAGTTCAACCGTAATAAACGCGCCGCATGATATTGACGGCGCTATCCGGCACGTACTCCTTGTCATAGAGTTTAACGGCAAGGTCTATCCTACGGTAAGCCTTCAGCTGGCGTGTGATTATCTGGATGTCAATATAAGCGATGTAAGGCTTGAGTCCGGTTCTGTCATATTGCCTCTAAAAGAAGGTGATATACGTATTCCTATAGACTCACAAGGAAGGATGGTCCTGAATTTCAAAGGGCCTATTACGGTTTTTAAGCAGTATTCTTTTATCCAGATCTTACACGATTACAATAGGGCTTTAAAGGACGGGAGAGAAAGCATCCTTGAGAATTTCAGAGACAAGATAGTTTTTGTGGGGCAGACGGCCACGGGAAGCGTTGATCTGCGCATAATGCCGTTTTCTAATCTTTATCCGGCCGTTGGTGTTCATGCGACCGCGCTGGGCAATATTCTTGATAGAGACCTCATGCGCAAAACCCCTCTTACCGGGAACATATTCATTATAATATTATCAAGCCTTGCGCTCGGATTGTCCCTGAAGAAGGGGAGAAAACTGCTTACTAATCTGGGATTGATGCTGGGGTTGTTTTTGTCTTTTGCCGCTTTCAGTTTTATTTTATTTTCGTTTTTCAGGATATGGATCTACACGTTTTCTCCGCTGCTGGCGATCCTGTTGACCTATGTGGCTGTTTCCATAAGCCATTTTGAAGCCGTCCGGTACGAAAAAAAGATACTGGAAAACGAGCTTATGATAGCCATGACCATACAGCAAAGCTTTTTGCCGAAGACCTTTCCTGCGGTCCCGTTCTTAGAGTTTGCCGCAAGATGTGATTCAGCCAAACACGTAGGAGGAGACCTGTACGATTTTGTGAAACTCGAAGGCGATAAGATAGGAATAGCCATTGGCGATGTCTCCGGTAAGGGCGTGCCCGCGGCTTTATATATGGCGCGCGCGATAAGTGAACTGAGATCTGTCTCGCGCACGGTGAGCGACGCTGCCGAGACATTGAAGACTATAAACAATATCTTCTCGACGGAAGGCATGGAGAAGTCTTTCATAACCATGCAGTACCTTACCTTCGACATGTCGAAAAAGAATAAGACCGTATTCTCTAACGGCGGACATAATACATTGCTGCATTTTATAAAGGAAAAGAATAAGGTGGAGGAGATCGACACCGAGGGCGGTATGCCTATAGGCGTTATGGACGGAATAGATTTTGATAATAAAGAGATAAGCTTCGCACGGGGGGATATTTTATTTTTATATTCGGACGGCATATCAGAGGCCATGGATAAGCGGCGCCGGCAGTTCGGCATTGAGAGGATGATAAAGATCATAATCGATAATTCGCATATGAACGCCGAGAAGATCATGTCGAAGATGTATGATGAGGTAGCGGTATTTTCAAAAGGCGTTCCTCAGCACGATGACATGACCGTGGTCATAATAAAAGCTATTTAACAGGAGGGTACCATGAGAAGTTTCAGGCCGGGAATTTTAATAGTCGTATCTGTTATATTGTCGCTATCAGCCGGCTGCGCAAGGCAGCCGAGATCCGAAAAGGTGGTAGCGACGGTAAATGACTACAGTATGAGTGTCGAGGATTTTAACTATGAGTCTAAGGAGATATTCCGGATGGGCAAGGTGATAGGCGACACGCCTAATACTAAAGAGGATATCCTGGACGCTCTTATAGTGAAGCAAATCCTGCTTCAGGAGGCCCAGAGGCAGGACCTGGACAAGGATAAGGAATTTATGAGGAGTATAGAGCTATACTGGGAACAGACCTTGCTCAAAAATCTTTTGAGAGGGAAATATGCCGAGCTTCACAAAAAGACGACGGTTTTCGAAGAGGAGATAGTCGAACATTACAATCTTCTGGCTCCTGAAGAACGCAGGCCGATGTCTGAGATGAGAGATAGCATAGTAAGGGAGATCAGGTCAGGAAAGGAAAAAAAGCTTCTGGATGAGTGGATAGGCCAAATGCGGTTAAAATCCCGCATCAGGATAAACAGGGGAGTCTTGAACGAATTGTGATAAAACAGGGGGTGTAGCATGGCAGCGGCAGATCCGAAAAACAGGCGCAGAAAGTATTTTATCAAAAAGGAATTCCAGACGAAGTTTATAATATATTTCGTCGTGCCTATCATACTCACGGCATTGATCTCAGCGTTTATCGTATACCGTTTTTCCAGCCAGGGCACAACGACCGTTTTTGAAAACTCACGGCTTATGATAAAACCGACCTCAGAATATATTGTCCCAGGCTTGATATTGAGCGGACTCTTATCCGCGATCCTGGTCGGCATCGCCACGATGTTTGTGATGTTTTTTCAATCCCATAAAATAGCCGGCCCGTTGTATAAGATGGAGAGTTCTATTGAAAGGATGGGCTGCGGCGACTTGAGTTTTAATGTACGCCTCAGGAAGGGAGATGCCGTACAGAGGCTTGCTGATGTTTTTAATGTAACGGCAAAAAATTTAAACAGTATGATAACCGGTGTAAAAAATGAATCCGAGCAGCTTAACACGGCGCTGGCGAGGTTTAAAGAAAGATTGCCGAAGGATCAGGGCGTGAATATAGGCAATGAGATAAAAAAAATGGAAGACGCCGCCCGGCACCTCAATGAAAGAATAAACGGATTTAAGCTGAGGTAAGATGGTAAGAGTCAGGGCACCTTTAATATATATTTTTGTTATATCACTTTCTCTGCTCCTATTGTCTCTCCCGGCATTTGCGCAGCCCTTTGGGGTATACGGCCCTGAGGGTAACGTGGAAGACTGGGTGGTAATAGAGTCTTCATATGCGACTATATTTGTGGATAAGGATATCAGGATAAAAGATGTCACGGAAAGGATAGATGTGAGTTTCGCGAGGTATGATCCCATAGAAAAGCAGCTATTCCTTGACAAGGGTACATCCCCCGAAGAAAAACTGGCGACCAAGATAGATATAATAATAAGGAAGGCTAAGAAAATACTGGACATGCATCCTCACGATTTTCATGTCAAAATCAGGGTCTATGGGAGTGGGGATGAAATGTGGGATATTTACGAGTATATTTTTAAGGAGAGAAGGGAATACAAGGCTTTTTATATACATGGATTTGATACTGTATATATACCTGTGGAGTATGTGACTGAATCCATTCTTGCCCACGAACTCGCCCACTCTATTATAGATACCTACTTTAAAACACTGCCCCCCGAAAAGATCCGAGAGCTCCTTGCCTGCTATGTAGACGTCCATTTAAAAGATTAAAAGCCATAAGGGGACCATAAGGGGACCATAAGGGGACGTGTCACTTGTGGGACATACCTTTAGGTGTGTCCTCAAGTGACATGTCCCCTTACTATCCTAATGACCTGTCCCCTTCTCACACGTCCCCTAATGAATATGTTAGATATACAAAAGATAGTTTTTGCACTATTGACAAATGCCACTTTGTCATATATACTTTAAATGGAAACACAATATTAAGCGATAAGCAAACTGTTTTTTAACATAGTTTTTCGTCGAAAAAGGCAAACCATCTGAAAGGGTGGGGCTGCAAAGCCAAGTGCCTAACGCGCGAATCGCGCTAAGGTCGACTGGCCGCCGAAATGAAAAATTTTTTCATTTTTACAGCCCCGGATCTCAGATGGCAAAATGCCGTCGCAGATCCGGGGTTTTTTATTTGAAGGAGCACAGCGATGAACGGCAAAAAGAACAACGGTCGGAATAAAAAGATCAAGAAATGCAGAGTTATTGCCCTGCTAAAGAGGGATGAGGTGGAATTTCTTGATAAGCTGGCCATGGATTCTCTCTTTTCGACTGGCACAAAACTTTCAAGGGTTGAAATAATCAGCGCCCTTGTCAGTGTAGCGATGCTCTTAGAATTGTCAGCTAGCAATGTTAAGAGTAAAGAAGAGTTAGTTGATAGAGTGATGGATCTACTCAATCCTAATCCTGAGCGAAGACAGATTCCCCGCCTTAAGAAAAACCTGATGGTAAAATTCAGGAAAATAGAATCCCTACAGGGATATGAAAACGGCGCTACTATAGATGTAGGCATCGGAGGTTTTAAAGTGGATGTCGCTTTTATGGGAAAGCCGCTAGCTGTTGATCAACCGATAGAGATCACGGTCAATGAACCACAAGACGAAAGCAAAACAGTAAAGGCGATAGGCCGTGTAGCCTGGATAAGGGAAAAGGGCGATGGCCATAGCCACGAAATAGGCATCATGCTTACATACATAAAAGCAAATGACAAAGACACCTTCCTTAAATATTTGACAGGCGATAGGGAAGCCAAAAGCGATGCACAGTAAATAAAGTTTTTTTTGCGGTAAGTTGACAACTGAATAGCCCAAAAGTGGGCACGCAGGCGAGGATATAACGTCCTCTACCTCAGGCATCGGCCCGGACTCACCATCCGGGCCGAATTTTTTTAAGTCACGCAGGGGACGTGTCACTTGTGGGACATACCTTTAGGTGTGTCCTCAAGTGACATGTCCCCTTACTACACCCCCTTTAAGGAGTGTCCCCTTTTGACACGTCCCCTAATGACACGTCCCCTTCTCACACGTCCCCTCAGATCTAATATATTGACATAAATATTGACATAATATATAATATAAACTTAATTCGATAAACGGAGGGCAATAATATGTCTGATATACTCGAAACAAGGCACGAAAAACTTGATCTTTTGCGCGAAAAGGGGGTGGACCCATTCGGCGGACGCTTCTCTATCTCAAGCGGAGTCAAAGAGTTAGTGGATGATTTTAAAGAGGGGGCTAAGGCTGTGGTAGCCGGACGGATAATGGCCAAACGTAAGCACGGCAAGAGCATATTCTGCGACCTGAGAGACGAAAACGCGAAAATACAGCTCTATTTTAAGGCTGATCCGCTGGGTGCCGACAGCTTTGAGCTTTTCGATTCAGCGCTTGATATCGGTGACATAATAGGCGCGGAAGGAGAGACATTTAAGACGAGGACAGGTGAGCCGACTCTTGCAGTGAAGAAATATACTGTTCTTGCAAAAAGCCTCAAGCCTCTTCCGGAAAAATGGCACGGGCTCAAAGACGTTGAGACGAGGTACAGGCAGAGATACCTGGACCTTATAGCCAACCCGGAGGTCAGGGAAGTATTCAAGATCCGCTGCGATATCATAAAGAATATACGCTCTATCCTGGACTCCAAAGGTTATCTTGAAGTCGAGACACCGATGATGCACCCCATTCCGGGCGGCGCGGCAGGGAAGCCGTTTAAGACACATCACGAAGCTTTGGATATGGATCTATATCTCAGGGTCGCCCCTGAGCTTTATCTGAAAAAGCTTCTTGTGGGCGGTTTTGAAAAGGTTTATGAGATAAACAAGAGTTTTCGTAATGAGGGCATTTCCACACGTCACAACCCTGAATTTACCATGCTCGAGGTCTATACCGCTTACGGTGATTGCGGGACTACAATGGAGCTTGTCAGGGAATTGATCACCGAAGCCGCGAAAAAGGTCATGGGAAAAGAGAAGCTTGAATATCAGGGAAAGACAATAGACCTTACAAAGTGGGAGACGGTATCATTCGCTAAAATAATGAAAGAGGCTTATGATATAAATCCGGATGACGATGAGAAGGTATGGATAAGTAAGCTGAAGAAAAGTGGCGCAGAGATAGAAGGTAAGGAAATAGGAAGGACCGCTATACTCAACCTAATCGCCGACCTTATTGAGCCAAAGTCAAGCCATCCCATATTTGTTGTGGATATATTCAAGGAACTCTGTCCGTTAGCGAAAGCGAAGAAAGACGAGCCTCTTCTGACCGACAGGTTTGAACTTTTTATGGGCGGAATCGAAGTGGCCAACGCCTATTCGGAGCTCAATGACCCCATCGAACAGCGCGCGAGATTCGAGGAGCAGGCTGAGGGCGAGATCGACGAAGATTTTATAAGGGCTCTGGAGCACGGTATGCCTCCGGCCGGCGGCCTGGGTATCGGCATCGACAGGCTAATAATGCTTTTTACGGATTCACCTTCCATTCGGGACGTGATCCTGTTCCCGCAGTTAAGAAAAGAGACATAAATGAACTGGCGGTTATTTGTTGCGTCACGATATCTCAAAACAAGAAGAGAGAAATTTATTTCTATAATAAGCCTTATATCGATCTTAGGCGTCGCGGTCGGTGTCGCCGCTCTAATAGTAGTCATAGCTGTTATGAGCGGCTTTGACAACGAGCTTAAGACAAGGATCATAGGGACCACGGCTCACATCTTCATAGAGCGTGATGACGGGGTGCTTTATCCGGATCCGCTTATCGATAAAGTCTTATCAGCGAATCAAGATGTAGTAAGCGAATCTCCCTTTATCGCGGGACAGGTCATATTAAAAAACGATCTGATCTTCAGCGGCGCAATATTGACCGGGATCGATGAGGATACCGAAAAGTACGTAACCGACGTCAAGCAATATCTTGTTGAAGGCGGCTCTCCGCGTCTGGGCGATAACGGGATCTTAGTGGGAAGCGAGCTTGCGGACAAACTTGGCCTTGAGGTCGGAGATGAGGTGTCAGTTGTTTCCGCATCGACGAATAGGCCTTTTGATTTTATGGTCACGGGAACATTGCGGACCGGGTTATATACATTTGACGCGAGCAATATTTTTATAAGCCTGAAACCTGCCCAGGAATTGTTCGGCATAGAGCGCTTAGTGACCGGCGTATCAGTGAACATCAAGGACGCGCTGAAAGCGGACAAGGTAAAACGCGATATAGCCGTTGAGCTGGGGTTTCCTTATTTCGTCAGAAGCTGGGTGGATCTGAATGCCAACCTGTTCAGCGCTCTGAAACTTGAGAAGATAGCCATGTTCATAATACTTACGCTCATCGTCATCGTGGCATGTTTCAATATCGCGAGCACACTGATAGTACGCGTTGTGCAGAAGACCAAGGATATCGGAATACTGAAGGCCATAGGCGCCACTAACAGGGATATCCGCGGGTTATTCAGGCTGGAAGGTTTATTTATTGGTTTAATTGGAACCGCGATAGGCACGGGAGTGGGTATATTTCTAGGCTGGCTTCAGAAGACATACAAGATCATCAGGCTTTCTCCGGATGTATATTATATCGACGCGCTTCCGGTCTATATAAGCTGGCATGATCCTCTGGTAATAGCTTTTTCCGCTATTATTTTGAGCCTGATCGCCACATTATATCCGTCACACAAAGCATCCAGGCTTAATGTAGTCGACGCGCTAAGGTATGAGTGATATGGATCAGATAGTCGCGAGAGATCTACATAAAAGTTATTATAACGGCGGGAAACGGCTGCACGTAATAAGGGGGATAGATTTCGCGGTAAAAAAAGGGGCCGCGGTTTTCATCGTCGGGCCTTCCGGCGCCGGGAAATCCACCCTGCTTCACCTCCTGGCAGGGCTGGACAGGCCGGATAGCGGCGGTGTTGATTTCGACGGAACGGATATCTATAAGCTTTCTGACAGAAAGCGCTCGGAGCTTCGCAACCGGAAGATAGGTTTTGTGTTTCAGTTTTATCATCTGCTTCAGGAGTTTTCAGCGCTTGAGAATGTTATGCTTCCGGGCCTCATCAGGCGTGATCGTGACGTTGCGGGATTAAAAAAAAGGGCAAGGGATACCCTTGGCAGGGTGGGGCTTTCGTCAAAATGCGATAACAGGCCGTCAGAGCTTTCAGGCGGCGAACAGCAGCGGGTGGCTATAGCGCGCGCCTTGATAAATTCACCAGAAGTACTGTTTTGTGATGAGCCAACGGGCAATCTTGATTCTGAGAATGGACGCATGATATACGAATTGATCTTCGATCTGGTCAAAAAAAACGGCATTACTGTTATAGTAGTCACCCATCATGAAGGGTTTGCGGACAGACACGCGCAGATTTTAGGCATAAAAGATGGGATTCTAACAAAAATTATGGTATAATTATGAAATAAAACAATAGGAGTGTATATATGGGCATTAAAATTAATATAAATGGTAAGTATTATGACAAAAAAGACGCGAAGATCTCTGTCTTTGACCACGGCCTTCTTTACGGTGACGGTGTTTTTGAGGGTATCAGGTCATACAGCAGACTTGTGTTTAAACTGAAAGAGCATGTGGATAGGCTTTATGAGTCCGCGAAGTCGATCATGCTTGAAATACCCATGAGTAAGCAGCAGATGGCGAAGGCCGTTATCTCAACTCTAAAGGCCAATAAGCTCAAGGATGCATATATCAGGCTTGTGGTCACAAGAGGAGAAGGTGACCTGGGGCTTGACCCGCGAAAATGCAAAGGAAACGCGACAGTTATTATCATAGCTGATAAGATAGCCCTTTATCCTGAACAGCATCCTGAACAGCTTTGCAAGAAGGGACTTGAGATCATAACCGTACCCACGATCAGGAATCTCCCGGAGGCGCTTAACCCGCAAATAAAATCGCTTAATTACTTGAATAACATCCTGGCCAAAATAGAAGCTGTGAATTGCGGTTTCCAGGAAGCGATCATGCTGGATTCACTCGGTTATGTCGCCGAGTGTACAGGCGATAATATCTTTATCGTAAAACGCGGAGAGCTCTATACTCCACCGCAGTGTATGGGGACATTGAGAGGCATCACCCGGGATACTATACTGGATATCGCCAGAAAGAAACGCTTGGGAGCCCATGAGCATGTGCTCACCCGCCATGAGGTATATATTTCCGATGAGGTGTTTTTGACCGGGACCGCAGCCGAGGTCATTCCCGTTGTAAAAGTCGACGGCCGTAAGATAGGGGACGGTAAGCCCGGCAAAACGACTCTCATGCTGATGAAGGAATATAAGAAACTGACGAAGAAAGAGGGGGTTAGGTATTAGGTTTAAGGAATTTCTCCACACCCTGACACCTTGACACTTTGACACTTTATAACAAGGAGGTGGCTTTATGAAGCCTAAGGTACATTCCCGCAGGCAGTATTTAATAAACAGGCAGTTGCAGCTATCATACGCCTGGCTTCTTATTTTGTGCGTAGGATTGGTGATCATCATCTTTGGTTTGTCTCTGTGGTATGTGAATAAGATGCATCTGAGCCTTTTTTACAGCATTGTAGGCGAAGAAGCCCTCCCTAAGCACTATATAAACACCGTGCAAAATCAGTTTTTGGTGGGAACGATTATAGCCGTAGCCGTGGTATCCGGCCTGCTTCTTATCCTCGGAATATATGCCTCGCACAGGATAGCGGGGCCCGCTTACCGGATCACGAAAAATCTCAATCGTGTAGGCGTGGAGAACGAAATGGATACTATCCAGGTCCGCAAAAAGGACCAGCTTAAGGAGATGGCTGATGCCTTTAACCACATGGTGCATGCTTTAAAGGATAAGATGTATCAAGATATGCGGCTCATAGATCAGGTAAAGACAAGGATCGTGCAGCTTCACGAGAGCCTGCGCGGTGAAAGCCTGGACATAAAGAAGCTCTCCGAGCAAGTCAAAGAGATAGAAAAAATAGCAACAGAACTGCGTAATAGAAAATATATTTAAACGGGGGAGAAACACATGGTATGCGATATTTGTGGCAATATGGATGCCACGGTACATCTTACGGAGATCGTAAACGATCAGATGACAAAACTCCATCTCTGCGAGGAATGCGCAAAGAAAAAAGGCGCTGAGATGGAAGAGCATTTCGGACTGGCGGATCTTCTTGCGGGGCTGGCGGATGTCGGTACGCCTTTACAAGTGTCCGATGAAAAAAAGCTCAAATGTGATTCATGCGGCCTTACTTATTCCGATTTTAAAAAGATAGGCAGGCTTGGGTGCGGCCAGTGCTATGATAAATTTCGCTCGTATCTGGTGCCTCTGTTCAAGCGCATACACGGCTCCGATGTCCATCTCGGAAAGGTGCCTCATCAGAAGACAAAAACGCCTAAACAGAATAAAGTGAATACCGAAGACCTTAAAAGGCGGCTTAAGAGGGCTGTGGAGCTGGAAGAGTTTGAAGAGGCGGTGAAATTGAGGGACGAGATCAAAAAGTATGAGCGGAAGTAATTAAAAACGGGGGAAGCGGATGAAGATAAACGACCTTATAACACAAACGGGCGAATGGCTTAAGGGTGACGGCCCTAACGCGGATATCGTCATATCAAGCAGGGTGCGCCTGGCGCGTAATATAAAAGGATTTCCATTTTATCACTGGGCGGGTAAAAAGGAAAAAGAAGAGATATTATCTATTGTAAAAAACGCCATCTCTAAATCCAAATATATGAAAGGCTCACTTTTCGTAAAGATAGCGGCTATAGATGAAATAGACAGGCAATTTCTTGTGGAACGGCACCTTATGAGCCGTGAGCACGCCGTAAATGATGAATTTAAAGCCCTTTCGGTCGATGATCGGGAGGTCATGTCAGTGATGATCAATGAGGAAGACCATATAAGGGCTCAAGCCATTCAATCCAGTTTTAACCTTATGGATACATGGCGGGTACTGTCAGAACTTGATAATGAACTTGAGGACAAGATGGATTTCGCGTACTCGGATAGATGGGGTTATCTTACCGCGTGCCCGACGAATATCGGTACGGGCCTGAGGGCATCGGTGATGCTGCATCTTCCGGCGCTTGTGATAACCAACCATATCAGCAGAGTGCTTCAGGCTATATCAAAGCTCGGCGTCATGGCGAGAGGGCTTTTCGGCGAAGGCACTGAGGCAAGCGGAAATTTTTTCCAGATCTCAAACCAGGTCACTCTGGGGCATACGGAAGAGGATATCATAGATAATATGGAGAAGCTGGTCAACCAGGTGGTAGGAAGAGAGAAAAGCGCCAGGGAGTATCTTTTGACGCAGAACAAGCCAGCGCTTTTTGACAAGATATGGAGGGCGTTTGGGACTTTAAAGAGCGCCAGGATCATAACAAGTGATGAGACTATAAGGCTTCTTTCTCTTATCAGGCTCGGCGTAGATCTGGAAGTCATAAAAGATATCGACAGAAGGACCATGAACGAACTTTTTATATATATGCAGCCGGCGCATCTTCAAAAACTTGAAGGCAAAAAACTTTCTTCCATGGAAAGGGACATGAGAAGAGCGGATTTAATAAGGTCGAAGTTGAAGGTGTAGTAAAACGGTTTACGGTGAACGGTTCACGGTTTACGGTTAACAGAACAACCGTAGGATTTTTAAAACCGTTAACCGTACACCGAAAACCGATAACCGAAATATATATTCAGGAGGCATAATCAATGGCGATGTTCAATAGATTTACAGAAAGGGCGAGAAAGGTTATTTTACTGGCTAAAGAGGAAGCCAAAAGATTTAACCATGACTATATCGGCACAGAACACGTACTACTGGGCCTGGTCAGAGAAGGTGAAGGGGTGGCGGCTGCCGTACTTGAAAGCCTGGGGCTAAGTTCTGATAATGTACGCATGGAGATCGAAAAGCTTGTGAAGGCCGGACCCAGTACTCTTATTTCCGGCGATTTACCGTTTACGCCAAAGGCTAAAAAAGTCATGGAGCTTTCTATGGATGAGGCAGTTTCTCTGGGCCATAATTATATCGGTACGGAACACCTGCTCTTAGGGCTTTTGCGTGAAGGAGAAGGTGTTGCCGCGCAGGTTTTGATAGCCTTAGGATTGGATATGAGTAAGGCCAGGACTGAGGTCATGAGGCTTCTGGGCTCCACTACTCCAGGCTTTGGAGCACAGCAAAAATCTCAGGCAGCCCGGGGCCAGAAAAAGGCGCCGGCCCTTCAGGCTTTCGCCCGTGACCTGACTGAACTAGCGAAGCAGAATAAGCTGGATCCCGTAATAGGGCGCAGTAATGAGATAGAGAGAGTCATTCAGATATTGAGCAGGCGTACCAAGAATAATCCTGTTTTACTTGGCGAGGCCGGAGTCGGCAAGACCGCCATAGTTGAAGGACTTGCGCAGAAGATAATCAATGGTGACATACCGGAGACACTTAAGGGCAAACGGATCCTCATATTGGATCTTGCGCTTATGGTAGCCGGCACCAAGTATAGGGGGCAATTTGAAGAGAGAATAAAGGCCGTTATGGAGGAGATAAAGCGCTCCGACGAACTTATTATTTTCATAGATGAACTTCATACACTTGTCGGCGCGGGCGCGGCAGAAGGCGCTATAGACGCGTCGAACATCTTAAAACCTTCGCTTTCCAGGGGGGAGATACAATGTATCGGCGCGACAACACTTGATGAGTATCGAAAACATATAGAGAAGGACGCCGCGTTAGAGAGAAGATTTCAGACTATCATGGTGGATCCGCCGACAGTGGAGGAGACAATAGAGATACTCAAGGGTTTAAGGGATAAATATGAAGCGCACCATAGGGTGAAATTCACAGATGAGGCGGTTGAAGCCGCGGCCAGGTTATCGGATAGATATATCAGCGGAAGGTTTCTTCCGGATAAAGCAATAGACGTGATAGACGAAGCCGGTTCGCGCGCAAGGCTTGCCACTATGACCGTCCCTCCGGATGTGAAAAAACTGGAAGAGGAAATAGACAATTTTAAAAAAGAAAAAGACGCGGCTGTAGAGGCGCAGAATTTTGAAAAAGCGGCCGAATACAGAGACATGGAGAGAAAGTCAAGGGACACGCTTGTTGTTACCAAGAAAGAGTGGAGCCAGAAGAAGGGCACAGATGAACCCGAAGTAGGCGTCGAGGACATCGAAGTCATAGTGTCGAAATGGACAGGCATACCTCTTTCGAGATTGGAGGAAAAAGAAGGGGAAAAATTCCTTAAGATGGAAAATGGCCTTAAAAAGAAGGTAGTGGGCCAGAATGAGGCGATCTCAGCTATCGCGCGCGCTGTCAGACGCTCGAGAGCGGGCATCAAAGACCCTAACAGACCCATAGGCTCATTCGTATTCCTGGGGCCGACAGGAGTCGGTAAGACACTTCTCGGCAGGGCCCTTGCGGAATACATGTTTGGTGATGAGAACGCCATAATCCAGATAGACATGTCAGAGTACATGGAGAAGTTTAACATCTCAAGGCTGGTCGGCGCGCCTCCGGGGTATGTGGGATACGAAGAAGGAGGCCAGCTTACTGAAAGGGTAAGGAGAAAACCTTATTCTGTCGTGCTTCTGGATGAGATTGAAAAAGCGCATCCCGACGTGTTCAATATTTTACTGCAGGTCATGGAGGAAGGGCGCATGACAGACTCTTTCGGCAGGCGCGTTGATTTCAAGAATACGATCATCATCATGACCTCGAATATCGGCGCGGAGATGCTGAGAAAACAGGGGGCTATAGGTTTCAAGACGCAAAATCAGGAACAAGAAAATTACAAGACTATGAAGTCAAGGCTGATGGATGAGGTAAAGAAGACATTTAAGCCGGAATTCCTTAACAGGGTCGACGATATAATAGTCTTCCACCAGTTGACAAGGGAAGACCTCAGCGAAATAGTAGACATAGAGATAATGGATGTAAAGGAGCGCCTTGAAAATCAGAATATTAAGATAACACTCGATAAAGACGCGAGGGAATTTTTGGTGGAAAAAGGCTTTGACCCTGTTTTTGGAGCGAGGCCGCTTAAGAGGACCATTCAGAGGTACATCGAAGACCCTCTGGCGGAAGAGATAATCTCCGGAAAATTTAAATCCGGTTCCATGGTCAAGGTCACAAAGAAGGGGAATGAACTTGCTTTTAAATAAAAATAACTCTGCGAATAACGGCGAAGAAGATCTTAGATTATTCGGGGAGACCTTTCGGGAAGTAAGAGGCTGGCCTAAAGCTATAGGCGGGAAATTTATCAGCGGCGTCGGTTATATAGGCGGCTCCTGCATACTTTTGGCCCAGACCGTCTTCTGGTCCTTCGCGGGCCCCCTTAAAAGAAGACATACCCTGGATCAGATGAGCAAAATAGGCGTAAACAGCCTGCCTATAGTGTTGATGATCAGTCTTTTTACGGGGATGGTGCTTGCTCTGCAGAGCGCTTATCAGATGCAGAAGATGTCCGCGGAGATGTATATCGCTTCGCTTGTGTCTCTTTCTATTACAAGGGAGCTCGGGCCTGTGCTTACCGCCCTGATAATAGCCGGCAGGGTCGGGGCCTCGATCACCGCAGAGCTTGGCACTATGAAAGTGACCGAGCAGATAGACGCCCTCGAAGCCCTGGCGACTAATCCGGTCAGATACCTCGTGGTCCCGAGATTTCTGGCCCTTACGTTTATGCTCCCGCTTTTAACTATTTACGCCGACATAACAGGAATATTCGGAGGGTACGTAGTAGGCGTTTTCAAACTGGGGATAAGTTCGAATATGTATTGGAGGATGGCGTATGACCCCTTGATCTTTAAGGATATATTCACGGGCCTCATAAAAAGTTTCGCTTTCGGCATGATAATAGCGGTTGTAGCGTGTTTCCAGGGGCTTAATACCGAAGGCGGAGCCGAAGGAGTGGGCAGAGCTACGACACTGGCAGTCGTCGTAAGCTTCATAATGATAATAGCCGCGGACTGTTTCTTTACGGCATTATTTTATTTTGTTTACACCGTATAGACCAAAGGTAAACCATGATAGAAATTATAAATTTATGCAAATCCTTTGAAGACCACCTTGTTCTGGATAATTTAAACCTGAATATCCAGAAAGGCGAGACAATGGTAATAATAGGCCGTTCCGGATGCGGGAAAAGCGTGATGCTTAAACACATAATCGGTATCATGAAGCCTGACTCGGGGCAGGTCTTTGTCGATGGTTTGGATATGACGAGACTTAATTATAAGGAACTTAACGATTCACGGATGAAATTTGGGATGCTTTTTCAGGGAGCAGCGCTTTTTGATTCTTTGAGCATAGGTGAAAATGTTGGTTTTGCTTTGTATGAGCATACCAATCTTAGCAGATCGCAGATAGGGAAAAGGATCAAGGAGTGCCTGGAGCATGTAGGCCTGTCCGGGATAGAGAATCTGAAGCCCGCTGAACTTTCCGGCGGCATGAGAAAACGGGTAGGACTCGCGCGCGCTATCGCGGTCAACCCTGAGATCATAATGTACGATGAACCCACTACGGGCGTGGATCCCATAATGGGAGACGCCGTAAACGAACTTATAGTGGAATTGCACGATAAACTTAACATCACTTCTATCGCGGTCACCCATGATATGATAAGCGCCTATAAGATCGCCGATAGGATAGCAATGTTATATGAAGGCAAGATAATCGAGGTAGGGACTCCGGATGAGATCAAGAACACGAAGAACCCGATAGTAAAACAGTTCACAACAGGAGCCGCCACGGGCCCTATTACCGATAAAAAGAATTTATTAGATTAGAGAGGAGAGCAAATGAAAGTGATATCATTTGAGGTAAAGGTAGGGATTTTTATTCTTATAGGATTTATCCTTCTTTTTATAATGATATTTTCCATCGGTGAGGTCTACCTGTTCAAGCCAGGATATCATGTCAAGGTAACGTTCAATTTCGCCAACGGCATAGCGATGAACGCGCCTGTGCGGCTTGCCGGAATAGAGGTGGGTGAGGTGGAAGACATAAGGATATATTACGACACGAACGAAGAGCGCACAAAGGTGGAGCTCTCGGCCTGGATAAAGAGAGATATCTCCATCGAAGAGGACGCTAACGCGGTAATAAATACGCTGGGGCTTTTGGGTGAGAAATATCTGGAGATCTTCCCCGGAAAAAGCAAAAGGTTTCTGACAAGCGACAGCGTACTTGTGGGAATAGACCCTGTATCGACAGAGAATATGACTATGGAGCTCAAAAAGCTTCTGGATACGCTTATTGATGTGGCCGAAGGCATTAAAAGAGGCGAGGGTACAGTAGGCAGGCTCTTTACGGATGACAGTTTATATCAGAATCTTGAGGAATTCACAGCCGACATAAAGAAAAACCCCTGGAAGTTGATGCACAGGTCTAAGGACAAGATTCAACGGGAAGAGGACTAAGAAGCTGTGATACGACCAATCATGAAGACCAAGCAAAAGACCGTATTCACATGCCAGAGCTGCGGCTATCAGTCGCCTAGGTGGCTTGGGAGATGCCCGGATTGTAATACATGGAATTCACTGGTCGAGGAATTTTCATCCGCTCCGTCTGTATCTAAGGCCGGGCCGGATAGCTTCAGGGTGGAGTATTCAAAAGAAAAGCCGCAGCCGCTGAATGCTATTAAGACCATAAATGAGGAGCGTTTTTCGACCGGCATAAGTGAACTTGACAGGGTGCTGGGAGGAGGGGTGGTCACAGGGTCGGTCATACTGACCGGCGGTGACCCCGGAATAGGAAAATCGACTCTGCTGCTGCAGGCTTCGGACTCACTGGCCAGAGACAAGAAAGTACTTTACGTAAGCGGTGAGGAGTCGATAAAGCAGACCAAGCTGCGGGCTGACAGGTTAGGGAGCGCCTCAAAAAACCTTTTCATCGTAAGCGAAACGAATCTCGATTCGATCTTTGATCATATCAATACGCTTAAGCCGGACTTCGTCATAATAGATTCGATACAGGTGATATATAAAGAAGACCTTTCGTCAAGCCCCGGCAGCGTCAGCCAGGTCAGGCTATGCGGCCAGGAGCTGACATTCATGGCGAAAAAATCCGGCATATCCGTGTTTTTAATCGGCCACGTGACAAAAGAGGGAAACATCGCCGGGCCGCGTGTGCTTGAGCATATGGTGGATACGGTACTTTATTTTGAAGGCGAAAGCCAGAGAAGCTTCCGCCTTTTGCGGGCCGTGAAAAACAGGTTTGGCTCCACAAACGAGATCGGCATCTTCGAGATGACCGGAAAGGGCTTAAAAGAAGTCTCAAATCCTTCAGGTATCTTTATCGAAGAGAGGCCTAAGGATGTTTCCGGTTTCGCTATTGTGCCCACTATTGAAGGCACAAGGCCTCTTCTTGTGGAGATACAGGCGCTTGTGAAGGCTGCCAATCTCGCCGTTCCTAAAAGGGAAGCGAGAGGAATAGATTATAACAGAATATCTCTTATAACGGCTGTACTTGAGCGCCGCGTCGGCCTTGAATTCGGCAGGTTTGACGTCTATGTCAACGTGGCCGGAGGAGTCAGGGTGGTTGAGCCGGCCGTGGATCTTGGCGTGGCTATTGCCGTAGCCTCGAATCATCGCGATATAGCCCTTAACCCCGATTGTGTAGTCATGGGGGAAATAGGGCTTGGGGGTGAAATAAGAGCTATAAGTCATATTGAAAGTAGATTAATGGAAAGCCAAAGACTGGGCTTCAAGCAGGCCATAATACCTAAAGGTAACCTGTCGGCGGCGGGCAAGCCGCGGCTGGAGCTTATTCCTGTTTCATATTTAAAAGAGGCGCTTGAGGCAGTCTTTAGACATTAGGAGGTGATGTTATAGTGACTATTATATTTGTAAGAGTATTTTTTGGATTTTTAAGCGTGGTAGCCGGTTATTATATCGGTAGCATATTTATAACGCCGGATATCCAGTGGCATTTTATAGGAGCAATAGCAGGCCTGGTATTATCATTAGCGCTTATTTCAGCGGAAATATTCATGAGAAAAGTTTCTATTAGAAACCTTTCTGCGGGAATAGCCGGACTTGTGTTCGGTATATTCATGAGCTGGATATTGACGACCGTGATCAAACTGGTTCCGATGAACCCGGAGGTCTATTTTATAGTCCAGATCATTCTCACGATAATATTCTGCTATCTGGGCATGGCGATCGCGCTTCGCGGTAAAGATGAGTTCAGCCTGATAATACCTTACATAAAATTCGAAAGGCGTGACCAGGAGGAGCAACTTATAGTTCTCGACACCTCCGTCATAATCGACGGGAGAGTCTCGGACATATGCCAAACAAAATTCATATCCGGCAGGCTGGTCATCCCGAGATTCGTTTTAAAAGAACTGCAGCAGGTAGCTGATTCGCAGGATTCGCTTAAAAGGAACAGAGGGCGCCGCGGCCTTGATATATTGAATAAGATCCAAAAGAGCTCTTCTATTGACGTAAAGATCGCTGAGGAGGATTTTCCGGAGCTGACAGAAGTGGACTCGAAGCTGATAAAATTGGCCAAGGTGCTTAGCGGCAAGATCCTGACCAATGACTATAACTTGAACAAAATAGCGGAACTGCAGGGGGTCATAGTCCTTAACATCAATGACCTGGCCAATGCCTTGAAGCCCGTCGTCCTTCCCGGCGAACTATTGCCTGTCAGGATAACCAAAGAGGGCAAGGAATATAACCAGGGCGTGGCGTATCTTGACGATGGGACGATGGTTGTCGTGGATAACGCCAGGTATCTGATAGGGCAGACGCTCGATGTTATTGTCACCAGCGTTCTGCAGACATCTGCCGGCAGGATGATATTCGCAAAGATAGAAAATGACAAGAAGAAGCGATAAAGCAAAAGTCACGGCGATAGTGCCATCTGCCGGAAAGGGTGCGCGTTTTTCATCTAAAGAGAACAAGATCCTCGCGCGCCTTAATAAAAAACCTCTTCTTTTGTATTCGTTAAAAGTCCTTGAATCCTCACCGCTGGTAGAGGATGTAGTGCTTGTGGTGGATGCCGGCCTGATGGAAGCGGCCGGGAAGCTTGTGAGACGCCACAATATAGCCAAGGTTACTCATATTGTGAAGGGCGGGCGTACAAGATCCGAATCCGTTAAGCGAGGATTGAGCGCCATAAGCAGAGATACCTCTTTTGTGTTAGTCCACGACGGCGCCAGGCCGCTGGTAAATAAAGAGATAATCAGAAAGACAGTCGCGGCTGCCAAAAGATTCGGCGCCGCCGTGGCGGCTGTGCCGGTAAAGTCGACTATAAAAGTATCCGGCAGGGATTCATTCGTGAAATATACGCCTGACCGCAGGTATCTCTGGGAGGCGCAAACGCCGCAGGTCTTCCGGAAGAGCATTCTTGAAGACGCCTATAAAAGGCTGAAAGCTACCGGATCGTTTACCGATGACACAGCGCTCATAGAGAATATGGGAAAAAAAGTAAAGATAGTAAAGAGTGATTATAATAATATAAAGGTCACGACGGCCGAAGATATAAAGATAGCTGAGGTATTGCTGGATGGGGAATAGTTAGTAATCGAGGGTGTCAAAGTGTCAGAGTATCAGAGTGTCAGAGAAAAAAATCCTGACACCTTGACCCTCTGACACCTTGACACCTGAAAGGAATATACTATGATAAGAGTGGGATTAGGCTGGGACTTGCATCAATTCACCGAAGGAAGGCGGCTGATGCTTGGCGGAATAGAGATCCCATCCATGAAAGGGCTAACCGGACACTCGGATGCTGATATCGTGCTTCATTCCATATGTGACGCGCTATTGGGGGCGGCGGGCAAAGGAGACATCGGCGAGCATTTTCCGAACTCTGACGAAAAATACAGGGATATAGAAAGTAAAGAGCTTCTGATCGAGGTAGTCCGCATATTGAAGAAGGACAAATGGCGCATTAATAATGTTGATGTGATGATCGTGATCGAAGAGCCGAAGCTTGAGCCGTTTAAGAAAAGGATGTGTGAGTTTGTAGCCGGCGTCATAGGTATCGAAAACGAGAGAGTGAACATTAAGGCGACGACTTCCGAAAGAGTGGGAGCGATAGGCAGAGGCGAGGCTGCCGCGTCTCAGGCCGTGGCGCTTATAGAAAAAAAATAGTAAACCCAAGGATATACCAATGATACTACCCATCGTAATACTGGAACTTGTAATTCTATTTGCCTTAGTTCTTGTGATTTACATCGTAATTGCCACGATATTCTTCAAGGCGGAGATCAAGTCTGCGCTTGAACGGGACCCGGCCGCTCGAAATGCATTTGAGGTGGTGCTGACCTATTCCGGGTTTCAGGTGCTCCTCATGCATAAGATAGCCAAAGCTCTCTTAAGGATAAGGATCCCGCTTTTGCCAAGGCTGGTCTCGCAGGTCGGCAGGAGTATCACGGGCATCGAGATCCATCCGGGAGCCGAGATAGGCAATGGCCTTTTTATTGACCACGGAATGGGCGTTGTTATAGGTGAGACAACCGTCATCGGCGATAATGTGACTTTATTCCAGGGTGTTACCCTGGGAGGTACGGGAAAAGAGAGGGGAAAGCGTCACCCTACTATCGGCAATAATGTAGTCGTCGGAACCGGCGCGAAGATCCTCGGTAATATAAAGGTGGGGGACAATGTCATAGTCGGAGCCAATGCAGTGGTATTAAAAGACATACCGCCTAACTCCACAGTGGTAGGTGTGCCCGGCAGGGTCGCGAAGAGAGAAGGCAAAAGAGTGGCGGGCATCAGTTTAGACCATACCTCATTACCGGATCCGCTGGCAAATTCCATAAAAAAACTGCAGGAGGAGATCGATAAAATAGAATCGGAACTGAAGGACTGGCATAAGGACAGCGGATCGAAATAATGTCGATTTATATATATAACTCCCTTACGCGGAAAAAAGAGGAGTTTAAACCGATAAAAGAGAATAGTGTCAAGATGTACGTATGCGGCCCTACCGTGTATGATGAGTCACATATCGGCCATGCGAGGGGGGCCTTTATTTTCGGCATGATAAGCGATTATTTTCGGTATAAGCGCCTCAAGGTAAAATATGTACGGAATGTCACTGATATCGACGATAAGATCATTGATAAAGCCCGTCAGAGCGCAGGGCCGGACGGCGACCTGAAAAAGGGAATAAAGGAAGTGGCGCAGAAATACCTGAAAAAATATAATGAGGATATGAAGGCCTTAGGGTTGCGCGAGCCTGATGTCGAGCCAAAAGCGACCGAGCACATAAAAGATATGATGCGCATGATAAACGGGCTGTTGAGTAAGGGCTATGCCTATGCCTCAGGCGGGGATGTTTATTTTAGGGTAAGCAAGTTCAAGCATTACGGTATATTGTCGCACCAGTCACTCGAGATGATGAAATCCGGATCAAGGGTCTCCCCCGGAGAGAATAAAGAGGATCCGCTTGATTTTGCCTTGTGGAAGAAGTCAAAAGGGGGTGAGCCAAGCTGGAAGAGCGGTTCGATAGAAGGAAGGCCCGGATGGCACATCGAATGCTCGGCCATGAGCATGAAGCATCTTGGCGAAAATTTCGATATACACGGCGGTGGCATAGACCTTATATTTCCGCATCATGAGAACGAGATAGCGCAGTCGGAATGTTATTCGGCTAAGAAATTTGCTAATTACTGGATGCACAACGGCCTGCTGACGATAAACGGGCAGAAAATGGCAAAATCCCTGGGTAATTACCTTTCAGTATCCGAATTTCTCGAAAGGTACAGAGACCCTGATATCCTGAAGCTGTTTTTTCTTTTTAGTCATTACAGGCACCCGGTCGACTTTACGGAAGAGGGCATAATAGCGGCGAAGGCCGCAAAGGAAAGATTTATTATATTTTTTGACAAAGCCGAAAGTCTGATAGCGGCGGACGCAAATCACACTTCAAAACCGGTCCGTCTGGCCGCTGATCAGCGTAAGATACTGGAAGAGGTGAAGGAAGAATTTGAAAAGGCCATGAACGATGATTTTAATACGTCCCTTGCTCTGGCCGCCCTCTTTAAAGCCCTCACAAAAGGTAATTACCTGATGGCTTCCGGAGAATCTGTTACCGGTGAAAAGTCAGCGTTCATGAGAGAGCTGGTGGATAAAATAAAGGGATTAGGCGGGGTCTTAGGGCTTTCTTTTGAGAAGATAGCCGTTCCGGGGGAATTTAAAAATATGGTAGAAGATCATTTGAAGGCACGCGAACAGGCAAGAAAGAACAAAGACTACAGGTTTGCCGATGAGATACGTGACACCCTGAAAAGCTACGGCGTTGTCATAGAGGATTCTAAAGACGGCACAAAATGGAGGATCGAATGAAGGCCAAGACCAGAGAAGCGTTGATCGCGTATATTTTTCTTCTCCCTAATCTCTTGGGCTTCCTTATATTTACTTCTATTCCGGTGCTGGTGTCTCTGGGGCTGAGCTTCTTTGACGCCCAGCTTGCCCCATGGCCGCAGGTCCTGACCACAAAGTTCATAGGTTTTGGAAATTTTATAAGGCTGCTGGGATTTCATCTGCAAGACGGTGCGTGGGCTGCCAATGACCCTAATTTCTGGAAATTCACCGGCAATACTATGTTTCTTATGATGGTAATACCTTTCCAGATATTCGGATCTCTGATAATAGCCCTTATTATGAATCAAAAATTGAAGGGTATGGTCGCATTCAGGACTATATATTTTTTACCTACGATATCAAACGGTGTAGCCATATACCTTCTATGGCAATGGGTATACAACCCGAATTTCGGGCTTTTGAACGGCATGATAGCTAAATTCGGAAGCATGCTCAATATGGAGTTGCAGGGCCCGCACTGGCTTTCGTCAGAGGCCTGGGCTAAACCGTCTCTGATGATAATGGGCTTGTGGGTAGTGATAGGAGGCCATAACGCGATCCTTTATCTTGCCGCGCTGCAGAACATCCCTAAGGACTTTTATGACGCTGCCTCAATAGACGGCGCCAGCCACTCGCAGAAATTCTGGTCTATTACATGGCCTATGATAGGCCCCACCACATTTTTTATAACTATTATGAGTGTGATATTCGGTTTTCAAAGCGGTTTCATGCAAGCGTATATTATGACAAGGGGCGGGCCGAACGGAGCGACGACCACGATAGAGTACTATATATTTAAGAACCTGTATGAATGGCACCATGCCGGGTATGCCGCTTCAATAGCATGGTTTCTGTTTCTTATCGTCTTTCTTATAACGCTCTTTAACTGGCGATTTGGCGGAAAACTGGTGCATTATTGATAGTTGAGGTTACGAAAGGTTACGAAAGGTTATGAGTGAAAATCCTATAACAGATGCTTCCGAAGAATTGATGATATCCAAGAGAAAGAGGGCGAAAAAAGAGGCGGCCCGAAAGGCCCTTCTTTATATTGTGCTTGCCGTAGGCAGCGTCAGCATGATCCTGCCTTTCCTGTGGATGATCTCGACTTCCTTAAAGACTCCGCAGGCTATATATACATTTCCGCCTAAGTGGATACCAGACCCGGTGATATTCAAAAGTTACCTGAAGGTGTGGAAAATAGTTCCCTTCGCGAGGTTTTATTTGAACAGCGTATTTGTCGCGTTTTGCGTTACGCTGGGCCAGGTCATGACAAGCGCATTTGCCGCATATTCGTTCTCAAGATTGAGATTCCCCGGAAGGGATAAGATTTTCTTTGCGTACCTTGCGACGCTTATGATACCCTATTCGGTTATTTTAGTGCCTGTGTACATATTGATGGTGTATTTTAGATGGATCGACTCGTATAAGGCGCTTATACTTCCGGCGATGTTTACGGCCTACGGGACTTTTTTGTTGCGGCAGTTTTTTATGACGATACCAAGAGACCTCGAAGATGCCGCCAGAATAGATGGATCAAGCCTGTTCGGCATATTCTGGCGGATCATATTGCCTCTTTCCAAGCCCGCCTTAGCTACATTGACCATGTTCACCTTTATGGCCAACTGGAATAATTTTATGTGGCCTCTTCTGGTGACGAATTCTACGGAAAAAGCGACGCTGCCGGTAGGCCTTTCCTATTTTCAGGAGGTCTATCAGTATACGCAGCCGGACTGGAGCCTTCTCATGGCGGGTTCTCTCCTGGCGATGTTACCTGTCATCTTATTCTTCATGTTAAATCAGCGTTTCTTCGTAGAAGGCATAAAACTTACAGGCATAAAAGGATGAAGACAAAAGGCAAATTTATAACGCTGGAAGGGCCTGAAGGCTGCGGCAAGACCACGCATATCCAGCTGTTATTCAATTATTTATGCGAAAAGGGCTATAAATGCGTCCTGACACGAGAGCCTGGCGGCACGCCGCTGAGTGAGAAGATACGGGGGCTGCTTCTGAATCCCCTGTATGAAGGGATGAGCTCCGTATGCGAAACTCTTCTTTTTGAGGCAAGCCGGTCATCGCTTGTGGAAAAATTCATAATACCGTATCTTCAAAAAGGCTTTATTGTGATAAGTGACAGATTTAGCGATGCGACCATCGTGTATCAGGGCCTTGCCGGTAAGCAGAGCATAAAGATGCTTGAGGCTATCAATGATTATGCCACTCGCGGGGTAAAGCCCGACCTTACGATACTTCTGGATATCGAAACAGAGGAAGGTTTAAAGCGCGCCAAGAGGGCAGGTAGAAAGAAAAAGCTTTTCAAGGTGGACCGTATGGAGCGGAAATCGCTTGTGTATCATAGGGCGGTCAGAAACGGTTACCTCAAGCTTGCACGTCGTGAAAAGGGAAGAATAAAAGTAATAAAAACGCGGCGGGATATAAACAAGACGCAGGAATTAATAAGGCAAGAGATATTGCGGATTATTTAACAGGGGGTATGGATGCCGTTTGAGGTCAGCGAGGCAGAGGAGCGCGCGGTCAGCTCGCTAAAGAGGGCTATAGAGTCCGGGAAGTTGGCGCATGCCTATATCTTTGCGGGAGTTGAGGGTTGCGGCAAGTCGCTTCTGGCGGTTGATTTCGCAAAAGCGGTTAATTGCCAGGACAAGGAAAACGCGCCGTGCGGTTTCTGTTCATCGTGCCGGAGGATAGATAGTGACTCGCATCCTGACGTTAGATGGATAAGAAAAGCCGATGACAGCTCCGAGATAAAGATAGGCCAGATACGCGAGCTCGAAAGTCAGATCATTCTTAAGCCGTACGAGGGTAGATATAAGGTTTTTATTATAGCCGATGCCGGCCTTATGAACGCTGAGGCCTCAAATTCTTTTCTCAAAACTCTTGAAGAGCCCCCTGAGAATTCTTTAATATTGCTTATCGCCAAAAGCCCCGGGGACTTGTTGCCGACGGTGGTTTCACGCTGCCAGATAATACGGTTACGGCCTTGTGAAAAGTATGAGGATCATGAGCTTATGGGCGATGTGCTCGATGAATTTTCAGATGATAACTGCGTTGAGGAGTATTCCGGGGAAAACCGCGGTGAGTTATCCGGAAAGTTAAGTATATTGGCAAGCTGGTACAGGGACCTTCTTGTTTATAAAGCCACCGGAGACGACAGCCTTCTGGTTAACTTTGCCAGATCAGACCGCATTAAGGAGGAAGCAGGCTCTTATAGCGCTAAGGAGCTTGAGGCTATGTTTCAGAGAGTGCTCAGCGCGAAAGAGAATGTGGAGAATAACGTGAACCCCAAGCTGGCGCTTAGCGCCATGTTTAAAGAGATAGGTTGATATGCATGAAGTCGTACAGGTAAGATTAAGGGAAGCCGGAAAAAATTCATGTTTTTCCACCCACGGGCTGAGGCCCACAATAGGAAGCTATGTGATAGTTCAGGCCGACAGAGGCCTTGAGTACGGCCTTGTGATCTCGGATCCGGAAATAATACTGGATTCCGAGGTAGAGCAGCCGCTGCGTGATATCATGAGGATCGCCACGCCTCAAGATTTAAGCCAGATAGAAAAAAACAGTAAGAGGGCTAAGGAGATCATGGTCACGTGCGTGCAGAAGATAAGAGAGCGGAATCTCCCGATGAAGCTTATAGACGCCGAGTATTCGTTTGACCGCTCCCGCATCGTATTCTACTTTACCGCGGAAGGAAGGGTCGATTTCAGGGATCTTATAAAAGACCTGGCCTCGATCTTTAAGACGCGTATCGAATTAAGGCAGATAGGCGTGCGGGATGAGGCGCGGTTTCTCGGAGGAGTAGGCCCGTGCGGCAGAAAGCTCTGCTGCGCCTCTTTTCTGAAGGATTTTGAGCCGGTCACAATAAAAATGGCAAAGGAGCAGAACCTTCCGCTGAATCCGACAAAGATATCCGGTCTTTGCGGCAGGTTGATGTGCTGCCTGAGTTATGAGCACAACTGCTACAAGCAGCTCATGAAGGGTTTGCCTAAAGAAGGGGATATGATAAAAACTAAAGAGGCAAAGGGTAAGGTCATGAGCGTGAATGCCATCAAGAGGACAGTGACTATTGAAACGGACGAGGGAAAGCAGATCGAGGTTCCCTGGGAAGGAAAAAGGCGCTAAAGGAAGTGAAGAAAATTTTTTATGTGACAACTCCGCTATACTATGTAAACGCTGATCCCCATATAGGCCATGCCTATACCCAGATAGCTACCGATGCCCTCGCGCGATACAGAAAATCACTCGGGGAAGAAGTATTTTTTATGACCGGCACGGATGAACACGGTGAAAAGATAGAAAAGGCGAGCATAGAATCAGGATTAAAAAAGGGCGATGAGAAGAGTTTTGTAGATGATATACACAAGCGTTTCAAAGATCTCTGGGTGAGGCTGGATATCAGGTACGACTTTTTTATCCGGACGACGGATAAGGAGCATGAAGATGCCGTTAAGCACATCCTGGATGAGCTTAACAAAAAAGGCGACATATATAAAAAGAAGTACACGGGTTATTTCTGCACGCCGTGTGAGATGTTCTGGTCTAAATTTCAAGCAAAGGACGGCATATGCCCTGACTGCAAGCGTCCGCTTGAGAGCATCGACGAGAATAATTACTTTTTCAAGCTATCCAAATATCAAAAATGGCTTATCGAATATATCGAGAAAAATGCGGATTTTATAAAACCCTCCTCCCGGCGCAACGAAGTGCTCGGCCTTCTGAAGCATAACGAGTTGATAGATCTCTGCATAACCAGGCCCAAGTCAAGGCTGGGCTGGGGCATCGAAGTGCCTTTTGATAAGGACTATGTAGTATATGTCTGGTTTGACGCTCTTATAAATTACATCTCGGGAGCCGGATACCCCCATAATATGAAGAAGTTCAAGAGCCTCTGGCCGGCGGATGTTCACATAATCGGTAAGGACATATTGAGGCATCACGCGATATACTGGCCCATTATGCTTAAGGCTCTCGGCATTAATATGCCCAAGACTGTCTTCGCTCACGGCTGGTGGGTCTTTAAAGGCGAGAAGATGTCAAAATCGAAGGGGAATATCGTGGACCCTAATTATCTTCTCGATACTTACGGCAAGGATGTATTCAGGTATTTTTTATTGAGTGAGATACCGTTTGGAGTCGATGGGGCCTTTGATGAAGAGTCCATAATATCGCGGCATGACAGCGACCTTGCCAATGACCTGGGTAATCTCCTGAACAGGACGCTTACGATGGCTGAAAAGTATTTTAAAGGGGAAATACCGGAAAAACCGGACTCAGACGACAATACCGAGGGAGGCGGCAACGTCAAGGCCGCCGCGGGGATGTTACCCGAAAAAATAAAGACTAATATGCGGGAGCTTAATTTTAGCGGCGCCCTTGCCTCCGTATGGGAGCTTATCAATACGGCCAATAAATATATCGAAGATTCCAAGCCATGGACATTGTTTAAAGAAAAGAAGGAAGACCAGTTAAAATGGGTCATTTATAATCTCATAGAGAGCCTCAGGATGATCACAATAGCCATATCACCTTTTATTCCCTCCACGTCTCAGGCTATGTGGAAGCAGCTCGCCTTTAAAGAAGACCTGGATAGCGTTCCTTTTCAGGCAATAACGCAATGGGGCCTCTCGAAGCCCGGGATAAAGGTAAACAAGGAGAAGCCCCTTTTCCCCAGGATAAGACAGAAATAGGAAAAGTGTCTGTCCCCAATCATCCATAGAAGACATAGCGGGCTCAACCACTCAAAACGCGCGGGATCTATTCGGGCAGGATCTATGAACCTTAAAAGATATGATCTGACTTTAAAGATCTCACGGTTTATCAGGCGCGAGAAACTATATGTATTTCTTATTATATTTACTGTACTTGTGAGTGTGTCTCTGATCTCGCTTAATCAGTTTCTTGTAGATGCAGGCATGTATAAACTGCTTGCCAGAGATGAACTTGCCGAGGAGATCATATCTGATCAGAAGATAGAAGGTGCTATAGCATCAAACCCCGGTCTTTATATTGTTTTTTTAGGGATATTCGCGCTCATTGTATTATTCTGTCTGATCGGGATCATCCTGGATATCATATATCTATACCTGGCTCAGACAGGCGATTCGCTTATCGAGAGGACGCAGGATCCGGAATCAGCGAAGTGGGATCTCTGGGATATATGTAAGGTGATCATAGTATTTTTTTTCGCGCAGCGCGTTTTACTTTTGGCCGAGATGCTTATATTTTCAGCATGGCCTGTTTTGGAGGGGAGAGACAATCTCAGGCTGATGCTATCCGCTACCGCGGTGGATATCATAGTGGTGTCGGTAGTCTGCTACTATGTGATAAATGAAAGAAATCAGAAGGTTTCGGCGTTGGGGCTGACGCCAAAAAGATTTATCACGAATCTGAAATACGGAGCGCTGGCGTATATAGGCCTGATGCCGATCCTCGCGCTTGTGATGTTTTTGTCGATAAATTTGTTTAAATATTTTAACATTCCCATTGAACCGCAGCCTGTGCTGGTGATGTTTAAAGAGGAGACTCATATACCGACGCTTATTTATATGGGTTTTTTTACTTCTATTCTTGGCCCTATACTGGAGGAAGTCTTCTTCAGGGGGTTTATGTATGGTGTGTTTAAAAAACGCGCAGGCGCACTTTGGGGCGTGATCTTAAGCGCGCTCTTTTTTGCCTATATTCACGCGAATCTGGCAAGCTTCTTTCCTATTATTTGCTTAGGTATCTTACTGGCCTATTTGTACGAGAGGACAGGCAGCCTTATACCTTCTATCACTGTCCACGCGATCCATAACTCTCTGTCGCTGGCCTTCTTACTTTTTATCAGGAACATCGCGGGTTAATATGTCCAGAGTTTCCATAATAAAATGCTCGAGCTATAACACGGGTAACGTTGCGGATGCGGTTTCCCGGGCCGTCGGCCTTGTGGGCGGAATAAAGGGATTCGTAAAAGAGGGCGAGAGAGTACTCATAAAGCCCAATCTGATATCGGCGAGAGATCCCGATGAGGCCGTGTGTACTCATCCCGAGGTAGTGCGCGCTGCGGTCCGCCTGGTCAAGAAAGCCGGAGGCCGGCCGTTGATAGGGGATTCCCCGGGCAGTTTTTTCACGATCGAGGATATAGATCATGTTTATGAAAAAACCGGCATAAAAAGCGTTGCTCTGGAGGAGGGCGCCCAGCTCCTTAGATTTGAAAAATCAAGGATGGTCAACGGTTACGCGATAGCCGAAGAAGTTTTTAAAGCCGCATCCGTGATATCGCTCCCTAAGCTTAAGACCCACATGCTTGCCGGTATGACCGGAGCTGTCAAGAATACCTACGGCATGGTTCCGGGGCTTCATAAGGTAGAGTGCCACAGAAGGATGCCTAAGATAAGGGATTTCGCCAAGATAATACTTGATGTCTTCGAGATAACAAAACCGCGCCTTTCAATAATGGACGGTATCGTGGGCATGGAAGGAGACGGGCCTACCTCCGGCAAACCCAGAAAGCTGGGCCTTATACTGGCCAGTCCTGACGCGGTGAGCCTGGACGCGGTAGTGTCGCACCTCGTGAGACTGCCGTTTCAAAAAGACGTGATGTTGAACGAGGCCAGGCGAAGAGGGGCCGGCGAAACTAATTTAGACAAGGTGGAGATACTGGGGGAGAAGATCGATAGTATCGGAATAAAGGGCTTCCGGCTGCCGATAACTATAAGAGGGATGCTGGCTGTACCTGATTTTGCCGCCGAATTTATTATGAAGGCTGTCGACTTCAGGCCGTTTATAGACGAGAAAAAGTGCAAAAAATGCGGTATCTGTAAAAATAGCTGTCCCGTAGATGTGATCACGATAAATGAGGATGTATCGCGCATAGACAATAAAGGCTGCATAAAATGTTTTTGCTGCCATGAAGTCTGCCCATATAAGGCTGTGTACGTAAAAAGAAACCTGTTTACAAAATTGTTGTGGAGGAATTGATGCCGGTTGCGACGATAGAATGGGTGAACGGAAAGGTGAGGATAATAGACCAGACAAAGCTGCCCCATAAACTGGAGCGCGTTGAAATAAAAAATGTCCGTTCCATGTGGCATGCTATTAAAAAACTTAAGATAAGAGGCGCGCCTGCTATAGGCGTGGCCGGGGCCTTTGGCATGATATTGGGAACGAGGGATTCAAAGGCAAAAAGCTATAAGGAATTCAAAAAAAATCTGGACCGGACAGCCGGCTATCTGGGTTCGAGCCGTCCGACCGCCGTAAATCTGTTCTGGGCCCTTAAAAGGATAGAGAGATGCGCGGAAGAACATTCATTCTTGCCTGTCCCGGAAATAAAAGCCGCCCTCATTAAAGAGGCGTTCAAGATGATGAAGGAAGACCGGGATGTCTGCAGGCGCATGGCATCACTCGGCGACAAGTTAGTGAAAAAGGGCGAGCGCATACTGACTCATTGTAATGCCGGCGGACTTGCGACCGTTGATTACGGTACAGCGCTTGGCGTTCTTTTCAAGGCAAATGAGCGCGGTAAGAATATAAAGGTATTTGTGGATGAGACCAGGCCGCTTCTTCAGGGCGCGAGATTGACCACATGGGAGCTTTTGAAAGAGAAGATAGATGTTACTCTGATATGTGACAATATGGCGGCCTTCCTTATGAAAAAGGGCGAGATAGATAAAATTTTTGTCGGAGCGGACAGGATAGCCGGTAACGGCGATGTGGCCAATAAAATAGGTACGTATAATCTAGCTGTGCTTGCCAGATACCATAAAATACCTTTATATGTAGTGGCCCCGATCTCCACCTTCGATCTTACCCTCTCATCCGGCAAAGACATACCTATCGAGCAGAGAGACGGCCGAGAGGTGAGAACGGTCATGGGAAAAAAAGTGGCGCCGGACAACGTAAAGGTTTATAACCCGGCATTTGATATTACTCCCGCGAGCCTCGTTGCGGCAATAATCACGGAGAAAGGCATATTCAGGCCGCCTTATTCAAAAGTGATCAAGAAAGCCATGATCAGATGAATGTAAGATCAACCGGAGAGTTCGAGTCTATCGACAGGATAAAGAAGATGCTTCCTGAGCTTAAGAACGCGGTCGTGGGGATAGGGGACGACTGCGCGGTCCTGGGATCAGCGAGGGGCAAATATATATTGGTGACCTCGGATATGCTCATCCAGGATGTTCATTTTGAGCTTAGTAAAGTAAGCTTGCTTAAGGTAGGAAGGAAGGCGCTTGGCGTATCTTTGAGCGATATAGCGGCTATGGCGGGGATACCCAAATATTGCATCACGTCAGTGGCTTTGCCTCCGGAAGCGCCGCCGGCCATGCTTGATGATTTTTATCGCGGACTTTTAAAGTTGGCTAAAGAATTCGGCGTAGAGCTCGTAGGGGGAGATACTAACCGCGCGGACAAATTCATATGCGACGTTACAGTAATAGGTGAAGTCGAGAAAGTGAAGCTTATTCGCCGCAACGGCGCCAAGGTGGGTGACAAAATATTTGTCACCGGTTCGCTTGGAGGGTCTATCAAAGGAAAACAGTTTGATTTTACTCCACGCGTCAAAGAGGCGCGGCTATTGGCTGATAATTTTAAGATACACTCGATGATAGATATTTCCGACGGATTATCATCGGATCTGCATCATATAGCAGACGCAAGCGGCGTTGGCGCGGTCATATTCGGTGACCGCATTCCGGTCTCGCGAAACGCGGATTCGAGAATCGACGCGTTATCCGCAGGTGAGGATTACGAGCTTTTATTTACGGCACCGAAAGCTGTTAAAGAGCGGGATCTTACCGCCAGGCTTAAGATGCCGGTAGTTATGATAGGTGAGATCACATCTAAGAGGGAAGGTGTTAAAATAACAGACAATAAGCGCGAAAAAATAGACCTGGAGAGATCAGGTTACAGGCATTTCTGATGTCGAAGCAATTTATTTCTAATACTGTAGAAGATACGATAAGATTCGGAAGAAGGCTCGGATCCATTCTTAAAAGTGGCGACCTGATAGCTTTATGCGGTGAGCTGGGCAGCGGAAAAACTGTTCTTACTAAGGGAATAGCGCGCGGCCTCGGCGTGAAGCATGCCGAGCGTGTAAACAGCCCTTCTTTCCTCATACTTAAGGAATACAGGGGGCGTCTGCCTTTATACCACTTTGATATTTACAGGCTGAATGACGCGTTTGAGTTTATGACGGTTGATTACGCGCGCTATTTTTACGGAAACGGTGTTTCCGTTATAGAATGGGCTGACAAGATAGAAAAATTGCTGCCGGACGAATTTCTGAAGATCGACTTATCAGTAAAGGGTGAGAACGAAAGAAGGATGCGAGTCCTCCCGTACGGCCATCGATATAAACGCATAGCGGAGCGACTATGTTGATACTTGCTGCCGATACTTCCACTGACTCTTTGTCAGTGAGTATAATAGATGAAGAGAAGGTCCGCACCCGGTATGACCTACGCGGTATATTGAGGCACTCATCCCTTCTTATGCCCACCATTAAAAGAGCCTTAAAAAAAATCGGGGCGGATATCAGCGAAATAGACCTTTTTTCCGTCGGACTGGGGCCGGGTTCATTCACCGGATTGCGCGTAGGCGTGACCGCTATAAGGGCCCTGGCTATCGCGACAGACAGGCCTATAATAGGAGTGCCGACCTTGGACGTAATAGCCCATAACGGAGCCGCTTATTTAAAAAAGAAAAAACAGCCTGTGAAGAGGGTAAAGGTCTGTCCGATCCTTGACGCCAAGAAAAAGCAGGTATATTCTTGCATTTACTCTTACAATGGTGATAAAATCAAAAGAGAGTCAGGTTATCTTCTGGAGCCGGTAGATGCCCTGATAAAACGACTTAGGGGCGAGGTCTTGTTTCTTGGCGACGGCATACCTATTTATAAGGAACAACTGCTGAGGAAAAAGTCTCTGAAGGCCGATTTTCTTGACGCGAAGAAGTGGTTTCCGAAGGCCGCCGTGATCGCGAAGACCGCGCTCGCGGAATACCGCAAGGGCAAGAGAGACGATCCCTACGACCTGGTGCCGATGTACCTCTACGCCCGCGACTGTAATGTTAGGAAGCGCTGAATTCAACCGAGTTCGGCCGAGTATAGATATAAGCAATGTTGATCATTCTCTCGCTTAACAAAAATTTTTAACGCCTCTCGGCCGAATCTTGTTGAGATTCGGCACTTCCTCGCGCATTACACGCTCGGTCGCGGCGCAAAAAATCGGGGACGGTCCAGAAGGGGATAAAATTACAAATTTCAAATATCAAATCACAAACAAATTCAAAATCTCAAATTCAAAATTCAAAACAACGTGTTTGGAATTTGGTGCTTGTTATTTGTTTGTAATTTGTGATTTGTTATTTGTGATTTACTAACAGTA
>JADHVZ010000036.1 GCA_016783745.1 Candidatus Omnitrophota bacterium
CGCGTGCTTTTAGAGCTGATAAACAAAGGTGTTACACGGCTTGAGGCGTATGATATAGTTCAGAGAAGCGCCATGAACGCGCGCGAGAGCGGAGAGCATTTTAAGGATGTTCTCATGAGGAACGGAAGGGTAAGGGAATATCTTACGGCGAAGGAGATCGAGGATTGCTTCGATCTGAAGTATCACCTGAAACACGTAAACAGGATCTTTCACAAAGTAGGGGTGTGATATGAAAAAGGGAAAACAGATCTACGAAGGGAAAGCCAAGAAGATCTACGAGACCGACGATAAGAGCCTGTATATCCAGGAGTTTAAAGACGACGCCACAGCGTTTGACGCGACCAAGAGGGGCACGATAAAGGAAAAAGGAGTCGTAAACAACAAGATATCGACGATAATGTTCAAGCTCCTGGAGCAAAAAGGCGTAAAGACACATTTTGTAAAATTACTGAGCGACAGAGAAATGCTTGTGAAGCGCCTTCATATAGTGCCGGTTGAGGTCACCATAAGGAACGTGGTAGCCGGCGGCATGGCGAAGATGCTCGGCCTGAAGGAAGGCATAAAGCTTAAAGAGCCTGTACTTGAATATCACTACAAAAATGACGCGCTGCATGACCCGCTCTTTAACGAATACCACATTAGAGCGCTTGATCTGGCAACGGACAAGGAGCTTGGCATCATAAAAGATTATTCGTTCAAGGTCAATGAAGTGATGAAGGATTTTTTTTCCGCTAAGGGCCTTGACCTTATAGATTTTAAGCTCGAGTTCGGAAGGCACGAAGGCGAGATCCTGCTGGGCGATGAGATATCACCCGACACATGCAGGCTCTGGGACAGGAATACACAGAAGAAGATGGACAAAGACAGGTTCAGGCGCGATCTGGGCCAAATAGAAGAGACTTATCAGGAAGTCTTAAGAAGGGTTGAAGATTAAATGGCAAAACCTCTCACCTATAAGAAATCAGGTGTTGATATTGATAAGGCGAATGATTTTGTAAAAAGAATAACCCCGCTCATCGAAAAGACCAGGACCAAAGGCACGCTTGGTACTATCGGAGGCTTCGGCGGGTTTTTCAAGGCGGATTTTGCCGGGATGAAAAACCCGGTACTGGTATCCTCTACGGACGGAGTAGGCACTAAACTGCTTATCGCTAATTACGCGGGCAAGTTCGATACAGTAGGAATAGACCTTGTCGCGATGTGCGTAAACGACATCATAACCTGCGGGGCGAGGCCTCTTTTCTTTCTGGATTATTTCGCCACCGGACAGATCGACGCGGATAGATCCGTTGATATCATCAAAGGGATAACCAACGGATGTAAAGAAGCCGGCTGCGCGCTTATAGGCGGCGAGACAGCTGAGATGCCGGGCCTTTATAAAAAAGAAGATTTTGACCTTGCCGGTTTTTGTGTCGGCGTAGTCGATAGAAAGAACGCGATAGACGGCTCGGGAGTCAAAGACGGTGACAGAATATTAGGGCTGGCATCAAGCGGAATACACTCAAACGGCTATTCTCTTGTAAGGAAGGTCTTTTCGAAGAAAGAGATGGGCGGCAAGTACAAGAAAGAGCTGCTTAAGCCCACGACTATTTATGTAAAGCCGGTCCTCGACCTTATAAAAAATCTCAAAGTAAAGGCTATCGCCAATATCACGGGAGGCGGTTTCTACGATAATATACCGCGAGTCCTGCCTGACAGGACGGCGGCGTCTATAGATAAGGATTCATGGCGCGTCCCACCGATATTCGAAACAATAAATAAAAGGGCGAAACTGCCGGATGAGGAATTGTACCGCACGTTCAATATGGGCATCGGCATGATAGTAGTTTTGGATAAAGATGAGATCCGGCCGGCGAGAGAACGGCTCAGTAAATATGCCATAAGATCATGGGATATCGGTGAAGTGATCAAATGGGCGAAGAAGGAAGTGATTTTGTGAAAGTCCTTGTGATAGGTTCGGGCGGCAGGGAGCACGCGATGTGCTGGAAAATAGCGCAGTCAGAGAAAGTGGACTCGCTTTTTTGCGCGCCCGGTAACGGCGGGATCAGCCGGATAGCAAAACTCGTGGACATTAAAGCCGGTGATATAAACGGACTTTTAAAATTTGCCAGATCAAATAGCATCGATCTTACGGCGGTGGGCCCTGAGGTGGCGCTCGTGAAAGGTATAGTGGACAGTTTTCAGAAAGAGGGCTTAAGGATATTCGGGCCTTCGGGCCGGGCTGCTATGCTTGAAGGGAGTAAGATATTCGCCAAACAGACGATGAAGCGATGGGGCGTTCCCACGGCGGATTTTCAGGTGTTTAGCGATCATAAAGACGCTGAGAAGTACATAGAGCAGAGTAATTTTTCTCTTGTAGTAAAAGCTGACGGCCTGGCCGCTGGAAAAGGCGTAACGGTCTGCCGCACCAAAGATGAGGCGCTGTGTGCCGTGAAAGAGGCGATGATAGATAAGATATTCGGCGCAAGCGGCGATAATGTATTAATAGAGGAATGCCTGGAGGGCGAAGAGGCATCGATAATCGTTATCTCAGACGGTGAAGCCGTGGTGCCGCTGGCTACAAGCCAGGACCACAAAAGAGCCCTGGACGGCGATAACGGCCCTAATACAGGCGGCATGGGCGCCTATTCGCCGGCGCCGGTTGTTACGCCGGAGCTTGAGCGCAGGATCATGGATGAAGTCATATATCCGCTTGTGGGCGGCATGGCAAAGGACGGGATCCGCTACAAAGGTGTTTTATACGCCGGCATAATGGTCACGGACGAAGGCCCTAAGGTCCTTGAATTTAACGTAAGGTTCGGCGACCCTGAGACGCAGGCAATATTTCCGCGCCTTAAGAGCGATCTGGTGGAGCTCATGGAACGCGCTATTGACGGCGATCTTAAAGGCATTACAGTTTCTTGGGACAAACGCAGTTGTGTTTGCGTGGTGATGGCCTCAGGCGGCTATCCCGGAAAATATGAAAAGGAAAAAGAGATCACAGGCCTCGACGCTGCCGGCAAAATGAAGGATATAGTCGTTTTCCACGCCGCGACCAGACAGTCGAGGGGCAGATATATGACTTCCGGCGGGCGTGTGCTGGGCGTTACCGGACTGGGCGATGGCATAGAAGCCGCGATCAAGAATACATACAAAGCCGCTTCAAAGATAAAATTTGATAAAATGCATTTTAGAAAAGACATTGCGAAACGCGCGTTGGTGATGCGTTAATCGTATATTCGGTTTTCGGTTTTCGGTTCTCGGGTTTCGGTTTATGAAAAATAACAAATTTCAAATAACAAATAACAAACAATTTCAAAATTACAATTTTCAAAATCTAAAACAAAGAGTTTTGAATTTTGAAGTTGACATTTTGAATTTGTTTGTAATTTGAGATTTGTTATTTGTAATTTGTTCGTAATCTATGTTCTTCGCAAGGTTTTTCTACCATGAACCGTAAGTCGAACCAAAGTAATCGAGCCAAATATGATCAACAATAAGCAAACTCATAACTAAAACGAGGTTAATATGAAAAAAGTTGACGTTTCGATAGTAATGGGGAGCGCTTCAGACCTCCCGACCATGAATCTGGCGAGAGATATCCTGAAGAAATTCAATATTTCTTTTGAGGTCAGGATACTTTCCGCGCACCGCTCACCCGATGATACAGCCAAATATGCCAGGGGCGCGGTCAAAAAAGGGGTAAAGGTTATTATAGCGGGCGCGGGAGGCGCGGCGCATCTGGCCGGCGTCATCGCGAGTCATACAACATTGCCTGTTATAGGAGTCCCCATGAAAACGTCCAGCCTTAAGGGCATAGATTCACTTTTATCGGTCGTGCAGATGCCAAGCGGTGTTCCGGTGGGTACAATGGCGATAGGCGACGCGGGCGCTAAAAACGCCGCCATATTCGCGGCTGAGATCATTGCCGTAAAAAACGCTAAGCTCAGCGAAAAGCTCTCCGTATATAAGAAAAAACTACAAGAAGACGTCAGAAAAAAAGACAGAGGGCTTAGGATCAAAGAATGAAGACAGAGGTCATCAAACTAGACAGCCGCAGGCCCGACAAAAAAGTCTTGAAACAGGCAGCTAAGATCATAAAAAAAGGCGGCCTGGTGGCTTTTCCTACAGAGACAGTCTACGGTATTGCCGCTGACTATATGAACAGGGGTGCCATCCGGAACCTTTATAAGATAAAAAACAGGCCTAAAAACAAGCCTTTTACTGTTCACATTTCAGATTACGATGCGCTCGGGGAGTTCTCTTGCGAGGTATCCGTATTCGAAGAGCACTTAATAGAAAAATTCTGGCCCGGGCCGCTTACCCTGATCTTCAGGACTGATATGGGCGATAAGATAGGCTTCCGCATGCCTGATTACAAGATCGCCCTTGATCTTATATCGGAGTGCGAGAGGTCCATTGTAGCCCCCAGCGCGAATATATCGGGAAATAAACCACCGAGGAGCGCCGAAGAAGTCTTGAAGGACCTGGACGGCGCAATAGACATGCTGTTAGACGGCGGGCCGACTACTATGGGAATAGAATCTACGGTGGTTGATGTCTCTGCTATGCCTTACAAAATTTTGAGGGAAGGCGCCATACATAAAGTCCAGATAGCGGATGTGGGTAGAAAGCTACAGCACGCCCATTTGTATAGAAAATGATAAAGAAACACATGAAGATATTATTTATATGTACCGGCAATAGCTGCAGGAGCCCTATGGCACATGCCTATTTCAATAAAAGGATCAAGGAGCTCGGTAAAAAGGATATAGAAGTCGTATCCGCCGGAATCGCTCAGATAGTCAACAGCCCCGCAACGGAATATGCCAAAGATATCCTGAAAGGAGAAGGCGCGGATCTGTCAGCTCACCGGTCACGCTCTGTTAACGACGAAGAGCTGAAAGATTCCGACCTGATCTTTGTGATGGAAAACCGGCAGAGATTATATTTGATCACCAGATATCCTAATGCCGCGGACAAGATATATTTACTCAAAGATTTTAAAAAAATCGGAGAATTATCGTTTTCGAACGAACCGGATATCCCTGACCCGATAGGAAGGGATGCGGAATTTTATAAAAAGGTTTTCGCGGTTATAAAAGAGTCTATTGAGCGGGTATTGAAGGAAATTTAATTACGGTTCACGGTTTTCGGTTTACGGAACATCCATGGGATTTTGAAAACCTTACACCGTACACCGTAAACCGTTAACCGAACCGAGGTGACTACAATGCGAATAGCTATCGGCGCTGACCACGGCGGATATACCTTAAAAAAATGGGTGATCAAGATCCTTGAGAAATCAGGGTGCGCGGTCAAGGATTTCGGGACATACAGCTCAAAAAGATGCGATTATCCGCGGGTGGGGTTTAAGGTGGCATCCGGCGTCGCCTCGAGAAAATTCGAGAGAGGTGTATTGATATGTAAAACAGGGCTGGGTATGGCGATGGTGGCAAATAAAGTCCCTGGCATAAGAGCCGCGCTGTTATCGGACAGGGCGAGCGCACGTTCAAGCAGAAAGCATAATGACGCTAACATAGCTGTCTTTTCCGGAAACAGGATAACCAGAAAAAAAGCGGAGGAGATCCTGAAGATATGGTTAAAAACAGACTTCTCAGGGGGGCGCCACAAAAGGCGCGTAGACCAGATCGGAAACATGGAAAAAAAGCTAAGAAGGGGGCGATGATGTTCGAGAGGCTTAAGAAGACAGACCCTGAGATCTACCGGGCTATAATCGACGAGACTAAACGGCAGAACGATAATATAGAATTGATAGCAAGCGAGAACTTCGTTGATACAGGCGTGCTGGAAGCCCAGGGCTCGGCTCTCACTAATAAATATGCCGAGGGCTATCCGTCGGCGCGCTGGTACGGCGGGTGCGAATATGTGGACGTAGTCGAGACACTGGCCATAGAACGCGCGAAGAAGCTTTTCGGGGCCGAACATGTGAATGTACAGCCGCATTCCGGCACAACGGCAAACTCAGCCGTTTATCTGGCCATGCTCAAGCCTGGGGATACTATCCTGGCTATGGATCTTGCTTGCGGAGGCCATCTAAGCCACGGGCATAAACTGAATTTTTCAGGAAAATTTTTTAAGATAGTGACCTACGGAGTCAACAAGAAGACCGAGATGCTCGATTATGGTGAGATCAGGGCAAAGGCAATAGAGCATAAACCGAAGATCATACTTTCCGGCGCGTCTGCCTATCCGAGAACAATAGATTTTGATAAACTAAGAGATATATGCGACGAAACAGGAGCTATGCATATGTCTGACATAGCGCACATAGCCGGCCTTATTGTGGCGGGCCTTCATCCAAGTCCTGTTCCTACCGCTGAATTTGTGACTTCCACCACTCACAAGACACTTCGAGGGCCTAGAAGCGGTTTTATAATGTGCAAAAAGGAATTTGCCAGGAAGATCGACGTAGCCGTATTTCCGGGGCTGCAGGGCGGCCCGCTTATGCACGTGATCGCCGCTAAGGCAGTGGCGTTCAAATACGCTTTATCCGGCGAGTTCAAAGAATATCAGAAGCAAATCCTTAAGAATTCCAAGACATTAGCCGCGTCTATGGAAGAGCTGGGATATAGGATAGTCTCGGGCGGCACAGACAACCACCTTATGCTGGTAGATCTCACCGGCAAGAATATAACAGGCAAAGAAGCCGCCTCTGCCCTTGATAAAGCGCGTATAACAGTTAATAAAAACCTCATCCCATTTGATAAACAGAAGCCGGCCGTAGCCAGCGGTATAAGGCTTGGAACACCGGCCATGACTACACGCGGCATGCGCGAGGGCGAGATGAAATTGATAGCCGCTCTAATAGATAAAGTCCTTACTGATCCACAGGACGCTAAGACAATAGGATCAGTGAGAAAAGAAGTCAAAGATATGTTGAAATCGTTTCCGCTATACAGGATAGACTGATATGGATACAAAAACAAAAGTAAAGAAGGCATCGACCGCGAGGCCAAGCTGGGATGAATATTTTGTTGAAATAGCGCATCTTGTATCTAAACGTTCGACTTGTCTCAGGCGAAAAGTAGGCGCTGTTATAGTGAAGGAAAAAAGGATACTCGCCACGGGGTATAACGGTGCTCCGCGGGATCTACCCCACTGCGATGAGACGGGGTGCCTGCGGGAGCAGCTGAAGATCAAATCCGGAGAGAGGCATGAATTGTGCCGTGGGTTACACGGCGAGCAGAATGCCTTGCTCCAGGCATCGCTTCATGGTGTGAGCGTTAAAGACAGCGTGCTTTATTGCACTAACCAGCCTTGCATAATCTGCGCTAAAATGCTCATCAATGCCGGCATCAAGGGGATCGTCATCACAAGCGGCTATCCCGACAAGATGTCCATGGAGTTTCTTGACAAGGCCGGCGTAAAAGTAAAAACCTGTAAGAAATAAAATGAGATGTCCCTACTGCGGTACAATCAGAGATAAGGTAATAGACTCAAGGTCTATTAAGGGCAGCAAAAGCATCAGGCGCAGGCGCGAGTGCCTGAAATGCGGTAACCGCTTTACGACATACGAATACGTTGAAGAAATACCCATCATGGTGATAAAAAAGGACGGCAGGCGTGAGCCGTTCGACAGGAACAAAGTCCTTTCCGGCCTGGTCAAGGCATGCGAAAAAAGGCCTGTAGGCATGCAAAAAATCGAGAAGATAGCGGAGACCATAGAACGCTATATCCAGAAGACTTATGATAGGGAAGTAAAGGCGTCTATCATAGGCGAACTTACCATGAAATACCTGCATACTCTGGATCAGGTGGCCTATGTGCGTTTTGCGTCCGTATATAGAGAGTTCAAAGATATTAATCAGTTCATGAAGGAATTAAAGCACCTGCTCAAGGGGAAAGAAGGCCTGATTAAACCCGCTTCGCGCAGCCGCTCTCGATCCCGCTTACGGTCCAGGCCCAAGTCATGAAAGAGGCTCTTTACTATACAAAGGAAGGCGATAAAATAAGATGCCTGCTTTGTCCCAATGACTGCCTGATATCTGACGGCAAAAAAGGGCGGTGCAAAGTGAGGGTGAATAAGGCCGGAACGCTTTATTCCGAAATATATAACAGGGTTACATCTGTAGCGTTAGACCCCATCGAGAAGAAGCCCCTATATCACTATCATAGCGGGGAGGCTGTTCTATCTTTGGGGACCAAGGGCTGTAATTTTGCCTGCCCCTGGTGCCAAAACTGGAATATATCGCAGGATCCGGGCACTCCGTCTAAAGAGATCACGGCAGACGCTATGATCATAAAGGCAAAGGAATTGGGTTCTTTCGGTATCGCGTATACATACAACGAGCCGTTTATATGGTTCGAGTTCGTATTAGAATGCTGCAAAAAAGCGCATGATAGCGGCCTCGAAAATGTTTTTGTTACCAATGGATATGTAAGCAAAGAGCCATTTGATGAGATCCTTTCATATGTGGACGCTATGAATGTGGATGTGAAGTCTATTGACGAGGCTTTCTATGAAAAATACTGCCTGGGCAAGCTGGCCCCGGTGCTTGAGAATATCAGAGGAGCTAAGCAAAAGAAAGTTCATATAGAGATCACAAATCTTATAATACCGTCCCTGAATGATTCGAAGGAACATTTTGAAAGGCTTGCGGACTGGATAGCGGATAACCTGGGGACGGATACCCCGCTGCATTTTTCAAGGTATTTTCCGTGCTATAGATTCGCGCTTCCTCCTACGCCGGTAAGGACGCTAAAAATGGCTGAAGAGATAGCGAAAAAGAAGCTTAAATACGTGCATCTGGGCAACGTCTAAAAGGAGGGCATATGAAAGAGATTTTTAAGGAAGCCGGGAAGGCGATAAGTGATTTTAAATTTTACAGGGAAGTAAAGGATTTTAAACCATCAAAGCCCTTGAAATATATCTTTACACTGATTCTTGTGATCACATTGATCCTGACCATCCGATTCAGCTTTGATTTCAAAAAAGGCGTGAATATAGCCGCTGATTGGGCCTTGCAGAACCTGCCTCCCATAGAGATCCAGAACGGCGTTGCAAGCGCTGATGTGAAACAGCCATATAAGATCATGGATGAAGACCTCGCTTTGATCATCGATACCACAGGAGAAGTGACATCGCTTGACGGGTATGAGAGAGGCGTTCTCCTTATGAAAGACAAGCTGGTCTACAAGGAAAATGAAGTCAAGACCGAGACATACAATCTTTCTGATATCGATACCTTAAGGATAGATGAAAACTTTGTCAATGCCATCAGAAAAAACGCCCTCTGGATGATATTCCCCATTATACTGATAGGCGCGTTTATCACCGCGTGCATAGCTAAATTCTTCCAGATATTTATTTTCAGCCTTGTTTCTATTGCAGCGTCTACAATCCTCAAAATAAAGCTCACATATAAACAGCTCTTCAATATCGGAGTATATGCCATCACTCCAAGCTATATTTTGGGGGCATTGCTGGCGTTATTCGGGCTCCGGGTGCCCATATTTGGAGTGATCTATTCCGGCCTTTATATCGCATATCTCATCGTTGCTGTGCAGAGGTGTAAAGACGCAGCCGAAGAAATTCCCACCACTTAGCAATTAGGGACAGACACTTTTTTTGAAGAATGGGGACAGACACTTTTTGTAGCTATATAAGTAGCCTCAAAAAGTGTCTGTCCCTGACAACGCCGCAAAAAAAGTGTCTGTCCCTAATTAGGCTCCGTCCCTAATTATTTAACTTGTTGATGTGAAAGGGGTTATGAATTGAGGGTGGGGATCCAATCCCTGATTTGTTAAGGCTGAAAAAAGATAGCTGTCAGACCTTGATTTTTACGTATATATTATGTATACTTGTATGGTTGATGCTTGAGGTACGGGCATCATTTTTTTAATGAATGTTATTTAATAGCATTTAAAAAGAAGTTAAAAAACGATGAAAACTGAAAAAGAAAAAACACGGAGGAACAAAAAAATGAAAAAGACAAAATTGATTAAATTGATGGTGTTACTGGGTATAACTGCTATGGTATTTATACCAAGTATCGCGTATGCGCAGTACGGTTACGAAAATCCGGATCCTGTAATATATACGATCTATCTTGATGCTGATGCTGAGCCCTCAGAAGGCGGAAGCGCAAGCGGAGGCTCAGTAGACCTTGAAGAAGGAGAAAGCGGATCGATATCTGCTTCCGCGTCAGCCGAAGATGGTTGGATTTTTTCCGGATGGGGCGCGCCCCGTTCCTGCTCCGAAAGCGGCGACTCATTAGAGTGTGACGTAAATTGGGATGACGGAGACATCAGTGCTACCGCTTACTTTGAACCGGAGTCAATTCGCTTTTACTTGTCAGTATCAACTAGTGGCGATGGTAGCGTGAGAGGCGGGAACAGCGATTATCGAGAGGGAGATGGAGTTTCCTTAAGCGCTTCACCTGCTGATGGATGGTACTTATTGAGATGGGAGGAAGGCGGGGCAGATGCTGGAAACAGTTCGTCTTTATTAGTTACAATGGATGATGCTAAGGACGTCACTGCCATCTTTGAGGAATACCAATATTTGGATGTGACAGTCACAAACTATGGTAGCGTAACTCCGGGTGAGGGCACATCTCAACATGAGAAAGGGGCCGAGGTGTCTTTGTCAGCTACACCTGACGCCGGATACCGCGTAGTGTGGGGCGGCGATGCTGTCGTTGACCCCTTGGATGAGAACTCTGCATCCGTCACGATGGACACTTCTAAATCTGTATCCGTCAGCTTTAAGCCGGTGACTTACACACTTACTCTCGGTCAGAGCGGCTACGGAAGCGGCAGTACAAGCGCTGATCCGGACCAGGCTGAATATATACGTGGGGCTGTTGTAACTATAACCGCTTGGGCTGAGCCCGGTTCTATTTTTGTAAGCTGGGATGACGGAAGTACAGAATCTAGTAGAACTATTACTATGGACAACAACAAGAGTTTTACCGCCATCTTTAGATTAGAGGCCTATACTTTCACTTTAAACGGCGTGGATGATCCGGGGATCTACTACTATGGGGACGAGGTGTCAATAACGGCAGAGAACAAGATCACGGAGAACCTCATGTTCAAAGAGTGGATAGGGGATACGGAACATGTCGCTGATGTGACAAGCGCAAGCACGACTATTCAGATCTTTGGCAATGCCAGTATTTCCGCAGACTATGTCACCATCTATTACTATTTGACCATAGAAGAAGCAACAGACGGGACTATAGATCCACCACCGGGTCCACATTCATATCTGACAGCCGCGATGCTTGATGTTGCGGACCCCGCCGGCATTCCGCATTCTGCGCAAAAAGTAACGGTAACAGCTACACCTGACGCAGGTTATACATTCACAGGTTGGTCAGGAGACTTGTCAGGCACGGATAACCCTGCCACCCTGATAATTGACAGTGACAGTATGAGTTTTGGAGCTGAGTTTACTGTGGTAGCATACACCATAACCGCACAGAGTGGCTACGGCGGCTCAATATCACCGAGCAGCGCGGAAGTAGATCACGGCGGAAGCCAGGCCTTCACTATAACGCCTAATGCAAATTACCAAGTAGCCGATATCTTAGTAGACGGCATATCCGTAGGAACACCCTCAATCTATACATTTAACGGCGTAACCGCAGGCCATACCATCAGCGTTACTTTTGAGCTTGTAAAGCACGCCCTCACCGTAAATAACGGCCTTGGAAGCGGTATATATGACCATGAGCAAGTCGTACAGATAATAGCCGATGACAAGACTGCGGACGGACTGGTATTCTCGGCATGGACAGGAGACATTGATAATGTCGCTAATGTGGCAAACCCAACGACATCCATCGCCATGTTAGGCAG
>JADHVZ010000037.1 GCA_016783745.1 Candidatus Omnitrophota bacterium
ATCCGGCAAGAACCAAAAAAAGTAATAGGGCTTTAATTGAAGATCTTAATACCATCTCCTACCTTTATATATAGTATGGAACTATAATATACCAAAATTATATGATATGTGCAACAAAAATGGGGACAACAGCTACCTATTGTTGAAAAAAGGGGCCCTGTCCCCTTTTTTCTTTGTAGCTGTCCCTATTTAACCGGCTTGACACCTTACCGGCAAACTTATATAATGCAGGTAATGGCTATCGATCAAAATGTAATCTTCGCCGGAGCAATCTCCTTACTCTCGGTGTTATTATTCCTGATCTTGGGGCGGATAAAGGAGAAGTCCCTCCTTCATTATCTTCTTGTATGCATCCCGTACCTTATAGTCATTTATCCGTATCTCCATTCGCCATATCTACCTCCGGATGGAGACACCATCAAAAACTTCTTCCGTGAATTCGATTATCTGGCAAAGGCGGTGGCGCATTTACATTATCTTCCTGAGTGGTTCCCGTCGTGCGGAGGCATACGGCTTGGTTTCTTTCATCTGATGTCAGTGAGTTTGCCGTATAGACTATTCGGATACTATCTGTATGCGATAATTGACGGAGATGTAATGTTTCCTTACAAGCTGCAATATATTTTAAGCATACTCTGTACTTGTTTTGGCTGGTGGCTTGTATTGCGACGACTGACTCACTGCCGATATGCCGCTTTTTTCGGGACACTCATGATTTTGATGGGCGGAACAGGCCTGGCATTTTATCAAGAACAAGTAGTTTCTACTATTTACTTGATCCCCTGGCTTCTCCTTTCTATCATGAAAATCCAAGATGATTCATCCTATATATTTCCGGCAGCGATACTACTTGGATTAAGCATTAACGCTCACCTCCCACAAATCCAAATAATATCATGGGGATTATTTATTTTTCTGGTATCGATATTAAATCCCCGTCCCGTAACGAGGCTTTATAAAGAACGAATGAAGTCGATCCTTGTGATCATGTTGCTGTTTATCCTTGCCATTTTACCAACGCTCTATCTGGCCAGGAATATTAACAACTTATCAAGCCCCCATAGAAAATCAGAAAAGATATTTGTTAAAGATACTTACGAGGAATATCTTGAAACTAACTGTGAAGGATACAGCTCGGCTGTGCCTGAATATTTTAAGCAATATATTGATCCTGTGTACTGGGGTCCGGTTAACAAGTATCCTGGCATACCGCCACTCGACTGCCAGGCCTTTTACGTAGGAAGGCTTGCTTTCATCTTGATAATTATCGCCCTCATTTTCAATTTTCGCAAGGCCATGCCTATTCTCATTTTATTGATTTGCTTTGTGCTGCTCTGTCTCGGAAAAAATAGCATTATCCCTGTCCTTAAGTTTTTTTACACGATCCACTTCCCATTCCTAAGAATCTTCAGGGAATGGTATCACTTCTTTCCGATGGTAAATTTCTCTTTATCCGCACTTGCAGCTGTGGGACTTGCTGCTTTGGTGCGTTTCTCCCGCAGGAACAAAATAACAAGGATATCTTTCTTCTTACTGATAACCCCTCTCTTATTCATGCATATAGTAGACCTTGCGCATTATGACAAAAGGTGGCTCTCTACCTATACTAGAGCCCGCGTCCCGTGGGACAATCTAAGGAACTTCAAAACCATTCGGGCCATAGAGGGATGCGGTTCCGGCTTCTTTTTCCAATACAAAAACAGATATAGACTATCTTACTCCTACCCTCAAGCCATACCGGCACAGTCATTCCTAACCACCAGAGTATTGAACGTAGAAAGCAATGTAGAAGAAGAGTTCAAGAGAGTTTCTGAAATAACCGCAAAAGAAGAGAATCTAGTCGTTACAAATATCCCTAGACACGTAATCGATACTTTCTCAATAGGAAACCGGATAGTGCATATGGAGGTTGGGGGGTCTTTAAACTATGGAGGACTTTCTTTTGACATATCCGTTCCGGAAAATTCTCTTCTCGTCACACCCCTCAATTTTGACTTGGGAGTAAATGGATATGTGGATGGAAAGAAAGTTGACGTTTGGAGGGTAAACAGTGCACTGTGCGGAATCCTGGCGGAAAAAGGGCGGCACCGGATTGAGCTGGAAATCGCACCCGATGCCTATGTGCTCATCATCTGGAGCCAGATGCTACTTTATCTCTTTCTGGTTGGATTTTTTGTGTATAAATATCGTAGGAAGGGGTAATCTTTTGAGATTTGGAATAAAACACCCGCCAGCCCGATTTACGAAGCAGCGTCTTACGCATTCTGTAATTGAGCAGGATTTTAAACAAGGTTAGGCAATAATTCATAGCTTTCATGCTTGACTCTTCGACGGAATCCCTCCATGAGAGTGATGTTTCGACAATCCGCAATTCCTTCGCCTCATAGAGCAGAATATTAAGTTGAGGATTGAACTGGCAGTCATTCGTCAAATGACGGAAGGGAAATCTTTTTAATATCTCTGTTTTATAAAAGATGATCCCGGTGCCGGAATCAGACATCTTATATCCCGTTAAAACAAAGGTGAGGAAGTTAAACAGCATATTTCCGGCAATTCTCGCTTTACTATACCTCGATAGATCGCTACCTTTGGCAAATCTGCAGGCAAGGATGACGTCCACCGTATCATTTTTATCAAACATTCGGAGAAAATTTTTCGCTATCTCGTCCGCATCCCCTTGATTATCGCCGTGTATAATCATAAAATGCGTAAAGCCGTTATCTATAAAATATTGATAAGCAATTTTTTGGGATCCGCCTAAGCCGTAATTTTCACGGTTTTTTATTATGGTAAGAATCTTCCCTGCTTTCTTGCCGCTCGCCTGTATATCCTTTAAAACACTCAAGGTGTTGTCTATGCTATGATTATCTACCGTAATAATCGTGTCTATTCTGTCCAAAACCTCTTTGGACAGCGACCCTATAACCTTTTGGATCGACCTCTCCACATTATAACATGGGATAAAAATGCCGATTTTAGCACGGTGTTCACCCTCGATCCTGCCGTCTCCCCTCTTTGCATCATCCTCAACTCTGATAACATCGTCTATTTCCGGAGTAGATGCCTCCTGAAGTATCACCTCTGTCAACGCCGCTATCATGTGTTTTCTCCGCGGAAGTATCGTGAATGAGCTGTCTTTTTTCATAATATTCTTTTCGAGTTCGCCTTCCTCATTTTCCAGCCAAAGTTCGATTTCTCCTTCTATAACATAATTTGTCTCTAACTTTCTCTCGTGATATTGGAGGCTCGTCCTGTACCCGGAATTTATATATATCCTTTTGTAGCAGTATTTCTCATTCAGCTCGAGCCATATTTCCTTTCCCCAAGGTTTATTGACAATTTTCATAATGGTCTATTACCTTCATTATTGAATCAATTATACCTTCATGCATGTCTTCACGTTTATTAAGCCTGTCTATTATTCTAATATATTCGTCTGAGGTATAGTGGTAATGGCCGGCTATTTGAGCAGATAATATTCTGTCAATTGATTTAGCACCATCAACCCATTTTTTCCATCTATTGCCCTTATAGACAATGTTTAAAAAATCGTTGCAATCCACCCCATATTGAAGACATTTATCAAGGACTAATCGCGTCTGAACTGTCCCTAACTGCGGCGCGATGTTCATTGCATCGACAAGATCTTTTCTCTGAAGTATTTCTTCTTTAGATAGATAATCTGCATTATGCTCCTTAAGTTTTATGCCTTCCCTATAGATGAAACTTGCTATTTCCTCAACAAGTTCCTTATTGAATGAGCCCGCCTGTCTACCTCTTCTTACTAAACTTCCCGTTTGAACAACATAAAATTCGGGGTCACAAAAAGTCTTAAAAAAACTGATCTCTTCTTCCACTTCTTCGAGCGAATTCAGAGTGTTGCGAGAACTGCTATTTCCGTCACTCCCCACTTCAAGTTTGATATCAGAATTGAGATTCAAACAATGTTCTATGGTTTTTCTCGAGGCTACGAGTTTTTCCCTCGCATTTCCCTTAAAATGGCAGAAATCTATGTGAATAAGGTCAAATCCGTTCGCTATATCTTCCTCTATGGTCCTGTAAGCATCTTCAATATCATATTTACCGTTAAACCCCGGACCGCAATGGTCTCTGCAGAGTTTTATATTGCTTTGACTATGTGCCTTTTTGTTTTTCTCGATAAATTTCCTGAATTCTCTCGTAGTCCAACCGTTGACATATCCTCTTACATAATCGACTTGGTTTTTAGATACGATGACCATTAACTCTTTTTCGCGGGAGTGAGAATATCTAAAGACTGCTTCGATAATTTCCGTACTTAAGGGGGCAATTCCTAATTTTGCTGTAAGCATTTTTTCGATACCATGTTATGGATTGTACTTTTGCCCAAAAAGAAAAGCAGATGGTCAAATGGATAGTTGTGTAACGGCGCCATATTTAAGAAAATAAGTCCGCACATGATTTTAATTTTCCGCAAATCAAATCCGTTATTTTCTATGAACTTTTCGTATACTTCTCTGGCTTCTGCCAGTAAATTGTCAGTATGATAGCCATAAGAAATATTTCGGCCGCTCATATTAAAGGAAAACATCCCTTTTTTTATAAGCTGGTAGGATAATACCATGCCCCCGTACAATTTTGCAAGGTCATAATACAAATCACCCACATCTGTCAATCCACCAAAATCCTGCCTCCAGTCAACAAGCCAGAACCGTGTGGATCTTTTTCCTTTATCATTCGCTACGATCACATTGTCAAACTGAAGGTCGCCGTGAATGGTGGCTGGAATACCAGCCGAGATACAATCCCAGTCGATATTTGCGAAAAGCTCTTTTGCTGAAGGGACGGTATTTTCGTTTATTCTGTCTTCGTCGTCAATTATTCCTGTCTTTTCGTAAAATTGCTGCAGCCTTTTCATAGTTTTATCGTAATAAAATGCTCTACATGCCTCTTGGAACTGCTTATAGCCGTCTTCGTCAAGTTGATGCCTCCTCCAAAGATTCGTTTTGGCCCAATTCAGAAAAGTATCGACTAATTGCATTTCGAGAACATTATATAAAATCTCTCCGTCTATCTTTTTATACGCATAAAAGTTATTCCGTTTTGCCTTTATGGCCGGGCATATACCTTTAAGCAATTCGGCGCGCTCGCATCTTTTTCTGACAACTTCCGGATCGGCAAAATATTTGATTACTCTGTCGTCCACAAAATACAAAAACTCATTCCCCTTGCTGAAATCAAATCTTGCTTCTTCGCCGGAAAACTTCCTGCTTGTTCCAATATAACTCTCCGGTGTCCCTGTGTCAAACCAGGTAAATTCCTTCGATATAAGTTTTTTTTCTATCAAATGCTTAAAACCGTTCGATACCTGAATCTCCCCCGCGATCAAGGCTTTAGTCTCGGCAAGCTTCGAAAAAAACCGCTCATAATCATAAACGCCGGCTAGCCCGATGAACGCGAGTCTGTTATCCGTTTTTACCTTGTCGTCAATCTGATAGATAAGATTATCCCTAACCTTTACGGTGCAAAACCTTTCCGGATTGGTTATCGGGGCAACGCCGAACCAGTTTTTATCGGGTGGTGGGATTTCCTCCTTTACTATTGTGTCGGTGGAGAAAAAGATAAATGGGCACCTAAGAGCGTCCCCGCATTGCAGCAGGGAATACCCCGGACCTGTGCCGGGCCCCGTGTATTTATCTACCTCCACAAATGTAAATCTCCTGTTCGGATGGGCTATGGCAAGGTAGTCGATAACGGTCTCTTTTTTATGCCCTATAGCGATAACAATCTCTATATTTACGGGAAATTTCTCAATAATGTGCGAAATAGCCGCCTTAAAATTCACAGGGAGAATGGCTTTGTTCACGTGGTCGGATAGCACCCCCATTCTACTGCCTACGCCCGCCGCTAATATGCACACTTTATAATCATTCATACCCGCGCCTTTGCAAAGAAAACCTCTAATATCTTAAGACATGCGTCGAGAACTGCACCCCCGCCTGCCTTAGATTCCGTTACAAAATCGGCCGCCTGCTTGGCTTCCTTTCTCGCGCTCGCCGGAGCTATTCCGAATTTACACGCCTTGAGTATCTTCGCATCATGGAAGCCGTCACCCATGTAGATAAGATTCTCCATCCGGTAATTTTTGCTGAAATACTCATCCCTCTCTTCTTCGGGGACTACATCTAGCTTACAGCCCATATCATCTACTATTCTCTTCTTTGTAATCGGCAGGCCTTTCTTATCAGCAGTGATAAAACGGATTTCAACTTTATCCCGCAGGAGCTTTAAGCCATCCCTATCATGAGGGCCAAATATTTTGAAGGCCTTTCCTTCCGCGGAGTAGAGGAACTGCCCGGTATTCATGACTCCGTCCACGTCCAGAACGAATTTTAGCTTTTCCATCTAACAACCTCTCAATATTTTGGATATTACTTCTTTTGGAGCGTTTAACCCAGTATAAATATTAAACTGTTTTGCGGCCTGATATGCGCACATTAACGTTCCTGGTATAATTTGTTTGCCCAGTTTTTTCGCTTCTTTTAATAACTTTGTCTGTTCGGGATAAAGCACTACGTCCTTTACGACTTCAAACCTTGCAATCACCTCTTTTGGAACAATCATCGAAGCGGGATCCCGCATGCCTACAGAAGTCGCGTTAATAAGAAGGTATCCTCTTGCATGGTTTAATTCTTTCCAAGATATCACATTTGCCTTCAATCGTCCACCTATTTTTTTTGCTTTTTCATAGGTCCTATTAGCTATCGTCAATCTTCCTCCCAGCTCTTTGACCGCCAGGCCAATTGCCTTGGCCACGCCACCCGCCCCCACCATTAGAACCTCTTTACCTTTAATATTTACCCCTCTGAGAGCCCTTTTCGCGCCATAGTAATCAGTATTATATCCTCTTAGGGACCCGTTCATTAGCCGCTTTATGGTATTAACTGACCCAATCCTCTCAGCCGATCTATCCAGGCCGTCCAGGTACTTTATTACGCTCTCTTTATGAGGCATCGATACACTACATCCTCCGATCCCTAAGGCCCGAACACTACTTATTGCCGATTTTAGCTCCATAGCGCTCTCAATTTTGCGAGGTATATACAGATAATTAAGGCCTAATAACGAATATGCCGTATTATGAAAATGGGCACCGAAGTTTCCCGGCCTCGCGGCTATAGATATGCAGACTATTGTATTGGCATCGATTTTATGACGTCCCATTCAATAACCTCAGAAAGACACCCCAATTCGCCGTCAATTGATCAATTCTATGATTATAAATAAACGGTACTACAACATAAGCTATCAATATTAGACTTACAATCACTTTGAGCGGACGGCTGCAAAACCGGTTAACAGCATACAGAAAGATGAATACCGTCAGATAGACCGGTATCTCCAAAAAGCGTGTCAGGAGCCATCCATATGAATGTATGTTGACGAAATCTGTAATAAAGAATACAAACGGGATCGATGCAGCCAGCATTACCAGAACTTCATAGACAGTATTTGCGGGATCCGGACCCATGCGCAATCGACCAGTCCTCCTCCCCCTCTCGAAGAGATACGCTGCCAATAGTATTAGCGCCAGAACCCCTGCGAAAGAGGCGGCAAATTGCGAAAGGCCTGTTCTGTACATTGCGCCGGACGCGGTGAAATTACCTAATGAGAGCGATTCTACACCTCTATTGACGTATTTGGTCGTAGCTTCGATGCTTGTATTCCCGAATAACTTTCCTATAAATCGAATGAAAGATCGCGCCACACTGTTATTGACAAAAACATTTCCGAGTAATAGCAACGAAACGCAGCCTGAGCCTACCAGAATATAAGCCCGGGACCAAAATGACTTTATATTCGCACTGTATGTTGTCCCCAGCCTGGGTATGCTTGCGAAGATCTGCCGCATATCTTTATGCAGAAAGATATACACTATTACTAATACAGCCAGTGCCCTCGGAACAAATACGTTGACCCCATGAAATGGAAGGCTGTATAAGAGGAGAGTCACCGCAGTTGCCCCATAGCAGATCATCTTCCCTCCTGCCCTGTACCCTTTTATAAGCTCCTCGCTGTTATAGAATGAAGTGTACGCGACCGTAAGCATGTAGAGCGGCATAATCCAGAGTATGTTAGATATTGAGGTTGCTGCGAGACCTACTGCGCTTAAAAGAAAGAATGTTTTAGAAAGGGTACTGCCTCTTTGCGAATGTAGTACCGCGTCGAGTATAAGTAATATCGCGAAACCGATTTGCACAATACGTCCGGGATGCACGATGTAACTAATCGGATTGCCGGCGTCAATGATGACATAGGATCTTTCAATTACAAGAGAAGTTGTTCCCAGCATCATAAAAAGGGCGAAGACCGATGACATCCAGAGAGATGCCTCCACTTTTCTGAACGCGGTGTATATAAATAAAAAGATAGAGAGCTTTGTCAGCGCCAGAGTCGTCCACCACGAAAGAATGGGGGCGAAATTGAGCTCTAAAGGCATAGTGAGAAAATAGTGAAAGATGAGCTCTTCGTAATGCTGTGTAATTATCGGAAAGTGCGCTATATTATTCACTCGATATGCCTGAAGGAGAGTTGAATATTGGTGGGGGCCGTGTCCCACCCAGAGCATCCCGCCCTGATATATCTGCAGTATTAAAATAAAAGAGAGATATATGGCTGCGAAAAGAAGTGTTACAATAATCCCCTTATGCGACCTTGCCGTACTCAGGGCCCAGCCCTTCCAGCTGAATTTAGCGCGATAGAGAAAAAAGGCGCTCATCAGCAGAATTACGGCAAGAACCGGCCAGTAGATGAATCTGTACGGTAACATCATGGAGAAGATACGTATAACACCTATAATACAAGTGTACCCGATAAAAAATGATGAGATGAGCTTTACCAGTGAAGATACCTTGACGCCCGAGAAAAAATTGACTGTCAGGGCATATCCGAAGAGGGCTACTACCACATAGTTGGCTGCGAGAAACAGTATCACTACCGGAGTAAACCCGTCAAAGGTAACACCGCCTACCTGTGTCGGCGGATCGTAACGTAGAAATTTTGTAGTCGGCGGCGGATCGGAATAAGACAATCTTACGAGAACAGTCAAGGCCGCTATAAGCATTACGGCGGAAATTACCGAAACTACAGCGGAAAATACCTGTGATTTCGTAAATTTTATCATATCAGGCCCTCTTTGACTTCATCTTATGTATGTTGAGTATGATTCTCTGTTCAAAGACAGAATCAGACGATTCATAGCGGAAGATATTCTTTATAAATTTAATTAATTTCACCGGTCTCAAAAGATAGTATATCCCGTAAAATGAAAGCATGCCAAACAATCGATAGACTGTCAGTTCGGACGGGCCTATGTCCTTGCAGTATCTCTTCCTGTTCTTCAGCTGAAAATTTAACCCAAGCGAGTAGAAATAGTCATCATCTATATTCGATATTACGCCTCTCTCCCTCATGAGATTAAAAAACTCGGATCCGGGATATGGTGTAAATTCAAATATAGGCAGATCCATGACGCCGAGAAAGGCGAGCCTTAAAGCTAAAGACAACGTCTTGAAGATATCGGGCCGCCTATCGTCGGGAAAACCTATCACAAAATTTGCCCTCGTCCCCATTCCCTCTTTTATGGCGGCTTTCATCAGGCGTATCATCTTAGCTATATCTGTCTTCTTTCTAATCCGTTTCAGTACAGCTTCAGAACTGCTCTCCGGGGCAAAGGCCAGATACCGGCATCCGGCTTCTCCCAATTTCACCACTACTTCCTCGTCTATAAACTCAAACCTGGTACCGCCCGATATCTGAAATTCTATATTCAGATTCTCTTTTATCAGGAGATCGCAAAACTCCATGATCCACTCTTTTTTAAAGATAGGCTCAAGGTCGTAAAATTCAACGCACTTAATGCTGTACTTTTCTTTATAATATGCTATCTCATCTACGACATCCCGCGGAGACCTCCTGACATGAACTTTACCCCACATAACGGGATTTGAGCAGAATGTACAGTTAAACGGACATCCCCTGCTCGTCAGCAGTGGCATGGTCCTGCCTCTATAAGGGCCGAATGATAGCTTCAGATCAAGATAGGTATCTATTGGCACAAGGTCCCATGCGGGCCAGAGCTTATCAACATCTCTTATCCGTTCCCTGGGAGCATTCTTTACAACAGTCCCGCCTCTTCTGAAGAGAATACTGTCAACTTCGCCAAGGTCTCTATTTTTGTAAATAGAAGCGGCCAAATCAACGAGAGTTGCTTCACCCTCACCAACGCATGCTATATCCACATCTTCACAGTCTGACATTGAGAATTCCGGAAGAGCGGTGACGTGCTCGCCGCCTATGACAATTTTCAGATCGGGGCGTTCCTTCTTTATCTCCCTGATGATCGCTTTGGCGAAAGGCCATTCGGAAGAGAACATGCATGAAATGCCCAAGAGCCTGGTATCAACAGGTATGCACTCCAAAATCTCCTCTATAGAAAGCCCCTGGTACTGCATATTTGATTCGGCAGATATAGGCCTGACGCTATTTATGCCCTCGGCAACGGCATCAATATGCGTTACGGCAAATCCATTAGCTCTTAAAGCGGAGGCCAGATAGGCAGTAGATAAAGGTGGAGTAATAGATGAGATGCTTATAGATCCAACCGTAGAGACTATCGGTGTCCTTAAAAGAGTGACGCGGAAATTGCCTCTCTCCATTTAGCTTCCTCTATTTTTCAAATATTCTCTGGCCCTGCATCTTTTTCGCGACCAGTATCATTTCGTTACCGGGTACCTTAAAGCTAAAATTAGGCAAATTGAGTTTTTTAGAAAAACGGTAAATAAATTCATTTATACCGTAATAAGTAAAATACAGCCTGTTTAAAACCACTTCAAACCCCATGCCCCTCAGAAGCATAGTCAAATTTGTATGGTTAAAATACGTCAGGTGCTCGGGTTTTAAAAAATAAAACGGCAAAAACCCGGCGGTATCAGTCACGGTTATTACTATCCAGTCACAAGACTTACAGACTTTTTCGAGCATCTCCCTGGGGTTCCTGAGGTGATCGAGAACGCCTATCAGAAATGCGATATCAAAAGTACCATCGAAATCCGTATTTATATCTAATCCTGAGACTTCCCTGCCATACTTAATTGCCTTTGGGTTGATCTCAACACCCTGAACTTGATTGCCGAGTTTTCTTGCCTCATCAATCAGGAATCCACAGCAACAACCCAATTCGAGGATCTTCAGTCCCTTTAATTTTACAAACTTTGAGACGGTCCGAAAGATATTCCCGGCAACTTTCCTATGGATATATTCATCGGCTATAAAATCCCAGTATCCCCATTGTTCGTTAACTGCCTTGCCATCTGCCTTGAGATATTCGTCGCTTAAATAAAAAGCGGTATCCTTCTCCGTTGCGACTATCCAAATAAGCCCGCAGCCGGGGCATTTAAAACTCGGAAGAGATCTTACAGTTTTGTAATAATTCGCTTCTGTGTTACAAATAAAACAATTCATTGCATCACTATTTATGTTTATTTAACACCAACCCTGCTCCGATCCTGATCGATCTTAATAAGGTCCTATTATGTATAACCTTGGGCAGGTTGCGAAATACAAAGCGCGGTGAAAGGTAAAACTTTTTATTTAGGCTATCGACAAATTTTGCTAACATCGCATCTTCTTCCGGCGTACGGAATTTTGGCACTTTATAATCACGCGTAGGATTATTGATATAATCTGCCCAAAAGTCATATTTCAGCTTTCCGCTCGTAAGGAGTTGGCGGTAAAAGACCGTTCCGCCCAGCGGGAATAG